>JAGARS010000238.1 GCA_017622155.1 Peptococcaceae bacterium | reverse complement strand
GCCTTGATGAAAACGGAGATGTATTTTACAGCAAAATCACACCTCCGGAAAATCTTCATTGTACAGTGATTATTCCGGACTATCCGCTGGCTACCAAAAAAGCCAGAGCGGTATTGCCGCAGCAGTTCAGCATGCAGGATGCAGTATATAATGTGGGGCGTATGGCCATGCTGATCGATGCTATGCATACCGGCAAGCTGGAACAGTTGGCTTTGGCGATGAATGACAAATTGCATCAGCCGTATCGAATGCCGTTAATCAAAGGCATGGATGAAATCGTACCGGCAGCAAAAGCATTAGGAGCCTTAAATGTAACCATTAGTGGTGCCGGGCCGACAATTCTGATTGTCAGTGATGGTAAAAAAGATTTTTCTTCACTGCAGGATATTTTAACAAAACATGGTGTAACAGCCCGAATTACAGCACTGCAGCCGGTAAATGAAGGTGCAGCACTGGTATAGATTGATAAACGAGAAATAAAGAGAAGTTAGACAGGGGATGAAAGAATGGCACTGATTGTACAAAAATATGGCGGGACTTCTGTAAAAACAGTAGAACGCGTAAAACATGTAGCGAAACATATTGAGAGCTTCCGCAATGCGGGCCATGATTTAATTATTACGGTATCGGCTCCGGGTGGTGTAACTGACAAACTGACTGAATTAACAAACAGTTTGATAAACGCCCGCCAACCCGTGAAATGGATGTATTGCTTTCTACAGGTGAGCAGATTTCCATTGCGCTTCTGGCAATGGCATTGAACGATTTGGGGATCCCGTCGGTATCTATGACCGGCAGTCAGATGGGTATCATGACAACGGATGCGCATACAAAAGCAAGAATCAATTATATTAAAACTGATAAAATCCGCAAAGAACTGGATGCCGGAAAAGTAATCATTGTGGCAGGGTTCCAGGGTATCACCGAAGATGGTGAGATTACCACTTTGGGTCGCGGCGGCAGTGATACGACTGCAGTGGCGATTGCAGCAGCAATCAAAGCTGATTTATGTGAAATTTACACAGATGTTGACGGCGTATATACAGCCGATCCACGCATGGTAGAACGCACACAGAAGCTGGAAAAAATTACGCACGATGAAATGCTGGAACTGGCAAGTTTAGGTGCAAAAGTACTGCATCCGCGTTCTGTAGAAATTGCGAAAATTCATAATGTAAAACTGTGTGTGCGTTCAAGCTTCGACACAACTAAGGAGGGAACCTTCGTGGTAGCAAACGAATTATTGGAAAAAGAATTTGTGGTAACAGGTTTGGCTTGTGACCAGAAAGTAGCGAAAATTGGAATCTTTGATTTAGAGGATAAACCGGGTTCTGCAACAAAAGTGTTCCAGGCACTGGCAGATGCAAATATCAATGTTGATATGATTGTACAGAGTGCGATGCGTAATGGTTTGAATGATATTGCGTTTACAGTGCCGCTGGATGATGTAGATGCTACACTGGATGTATTGACTGCTTTGAGAGGCTCTTTGCATATGTCTGAAGTAATTTCTTCTACCAATGTGGCAAAAGTGTCTATCGTTGGTGCGGGTATGATTACCTCTCCGGGCGTTGCAGCAAAAATGTTCTCTGTATTGGCAAAAAATGAAATCAATATTGAAATGATCAGTACATCTGAAATTAAAGTGTCCTGCATCATTGAAAAAGGCAACGATACACCGAAAAAAGCAATGCAGGCTTTGCATGATGCATTTGAATTAGACAAAATCAACGACTAACAGCTGCGATGTAATTTTGAAAAAAAGAGCGAACCGAAAAGGTTTGCTCTTTTTTTTAGAATTTTCTATATTTGGTGTGTAAAATTTCGTGAATGCGGGTACATATAAGTATCGTAATTATGACGAAATATTAAATCAAAATTCAAGAAAGAGGGGGAGTTACAATGGATGTGGTATTATTATCAAGATTGCAGTTTGGCTTGACAACAATATATCATTTCTTTTTTGTACCACTGACCATCGGTTTGACCTTGATGGTAGCAATTATGGAAACTATGTATGTAAGAAAAAAAGATGCCTCTTATCAGCGTATGGCAAAATTCTGGGGAAAACTTTTGCTTATTAACTTTGCCATGGGCGTGGTAACCGGGATTGTACAGGAATTTCAGTTCGGGATGAACTGGTCCAGTTATTCTCGTTTTGTAGGGGATATTTTTGGTGCACCTTTGGCTATTGAGGCATTGTTTGCATTTTTCCTGGAGTCTACATTCCTTGGCATTTGGATTTTTGGCTGGGATAAACTGAAACCGGCGCTGCATGCTGCATGTATGTGGATTGTAGCCATTGCATCTTCTGTATCAGCGTTCTGGATTTTACTGGCCAATTCCTTTATGCAGAATCCGGTTGGCTATGTCATGAACAATGGCAGAGCAGAAATGGAAAGCTTTTTAGCACTTTTGACCAATGAACATCTGCTGCATCAGTATCCGCATGTGATCACCGGTGCGTGGGCTACTGCAGGCTTTTTTGTATTGGGTATCAGTGCAATCAATCTGCTGGGCGGCAAACAAAAAGACTTATTCCGTAAATCTATGAAATTTGCAGCAGTATTTGCGCTGGTTGGTTCTCTTTTAGTAGCTATGGTGGGTCATGCACAAGGGCAGCATCTGGTAGAAGAACAGCCGATGAAAATGGCAGCTGCGGAAGCATTATGGCATACAGAAGATCCGGCCGGGTTTGCTGTAATTGCTGCAATTGATGAAGAAAACGGTGAAAATACCTTTGAATTCGTGATTCCGAAAATGCTGAGCTTTATGGTATACAATTCCTTTGAGGGCGAAGTAAAAGGGATTCATGATATTCAGGCGGATATGACAGCGAAGTATGGGGAGGGCGATTATATTCCTCCGGTGACAGTATGCTTCTGGAGTTTCCGTGCCATGGTAGGTGCCGGCGGTTTGATGATTGTACTGGCGCTGGCAGCTCTTGTACTTACCAGAAAAGAAAACGGAATTCAAAACGGTCTTTTGCTGAAAGCAATGGGACTGGGGATTGCCCTGCCTTATATTGCAAACAGCGCCGGCTGGATTTTGGCCGAAATGGGCCGTCAGCCATGGATTGTATATGGCTTGCAAACTGTATATGAAGGTGTAAGTGCATCGGTATCCGGTACAGAAGTATTGATTTCTTTAATCGGATTTGCAGCTGTTTATACAGTATTGGCAGTCGTAGATGTATATCTGTTGGCGAAATTTGGCGTGAAAGATGTAGCAATCTCTGATGAAGCAGCTGTGAAGGAGGTGTAGGCAATGGAACTGAACGTATTGTGGTTTATTTTAATTGGCGTATTATTTGCAGGGTTCTTTATTCTGGAGGGCTTCGACTACGGTGTAGGGATTATGCTGCCGTTTGTGAGCAAAACGGATGAAGAACGACGCGTAGTGTTAAATACAATCGGGCCTTTCTGGGATGGAAATGAAGTGTGGCTTCTGACAGCTGGCGGCGCAATTTTTGCAGCATTTCCAAACTGGTATGCAACATTGTTTAGCGGATTTTATCTGGCACTGTTTTTGATTTTGCTTGCTTTGATTGTGCGTGGCGTGGCTATTGATTTCCGCAGTAAAGTGGAAAATGCGACGTGGCGCAAAACATGGGACGCATTGTTCTTTGTTGGTTCTCTGCTGCCTGCACTGCTGTTTGGTGTAGCGGTAAGCAATTTCCTCACAGGTGTGCCGATTGATGCTAATATGGAATTTGTGGGTAATCTCTTTACCTTGATTACACCGTTTACTTTGCTGGGCGGAATCGTATTTGTGCTGGTATTTGCATTCCATGGATGTTTATTCTTAAGCTTGAAGAGCGGTGTAAAAGAAATCAATGAACGCGTAAAAGCTTATTCTGTAAAAATCGGTGCGGTTATGCTGGCAGTTGTAGTAGCATGGGTGATTTATGGTGCTTTGATTACCGGTATTCTGCACTCCGTGATTGCTATCATCGCTACAGTAATCGCGGCAATTTGCCTGATTGCAGCTGTGGTATTGCAGTATAAAGGAAAAAGCGGTATTGCGTTTGTGGCATCTATCATAGCCATTTTAGCCGTAACTGCAATGGTATTTGCAACGATGTTCCCGAATGTACTGATTTCGACACTGAATCCGCTTTGGAGTCTGACCATTCATAATGCATGTTCCAGTCCATATACATTGAAAATTATGACAATTGTTGCTGTGACATTGGTACCGGTGGTACTCTTGTATCAAGGCTGGAGTTTCTGGATGTTCCGACAGCGTGTTACGAAAAACGATTTACACTATTAATAATTTTTTCCAGAGAGGGTGCGAGCCCTCTCTGCTGTACATAATGACAAAATAATCAGAAAGGAGGGGTGACGATGCTGATACAAAAAAATGAAAAACTGTATCTGACTGCAGTTGTATGTTTGGGTTTATTGGAAGCAGTGTTTATTATATTGCAAATGCATTGCATCAGTATGATTGCGGAAGCAGTTTTTATGAAAGGTGTTGTGGTGTCTCAGCTCTATCATGAATTTATAAAGCTG
>JAGARS010000237.1 GCA_017622155.1 Peptococcaceae bacterium | reverse complement strand
ATTGCCGAGGCCAATCGTCCGGCATTGGTAATTGCCCACAATAAAACGCTGGCAGCACAGCTGTATAGTGAGTTCAAAGAATTTTTCCCGGATAATGCCGTGGAATACTTTGTATCCTATTACGATTATTATCAGCCGGAAGCCTATGTAGCCAGTACGGACACCTATATTGAAAAGGATGCGCAGATTAATGAAGAAATCGAAAAAATGCGACATTCAGCTACTTCTGCGCTTTTAGAACGGCGCGATGTGATTATCGTAGCCAGTGTATCCTGCATTTATGGTTTGGGTTCGCCGGAAGAATACCGCGAACAGACTTTATCTTTGCGGGTAGGAAATGAATATGACCGGGATGAGATTTTGCGCAAATTGATCGAAATACAATATGAACGCAATGATGTTAACTTTAGACGCGGTACATTCCGTGTGCGCGGGGACAGTATTGAAATTCTGCCGGCCAACTCCAGCGAACGTGCCATCCGCATTGAGATGTTTGGCGATGAAGTGGATAGAATTTCTGAGATTGATGCCCTGACCGGTCATGTGCTGGGCATTCGCAATCACGTGAGTATTTATCCAAATACCCATTATGCCACAGACCCGGAATATATGGATACGGCCATTGCTGCCATTGAGGAAGAACTGGAACAGCAGGTGGCATATTTCAAAAGTCAGAATAAATTAATCGAGGCGCAGCGCATTGAGCAGCGTACCCGTTATGATATGGAAATGCTCCGTGAAGTAGGGTTCTGTACCGGTGTAGAAAATTATTCCAGGCCACTGTCGGGCAGAGCGCCTGGCTCTACGCCTAACACGCTGCTGGATTTCTTTCCGGAAGATTTTATTACGTTTATTGATGAATCCCATGTGTCGGTATCGCAAATTGGCGGTATGTATGCCGGTGACCGTTCTCGTAAAGAAAACCTGGTGAACTTCGGCTTTCGCCTGCCATCGGCATTGGACAACCGTCCGCTTCGCTTTGACGAATTTGAAGCCAAAACCGGGCAGACTATTTATGTCAGTGCCACACCAAATACCTATGAACGGGAGCACAGCCAGCAGATTGTAGAACAGCTGATTCGTCCTACCGGCCTAGTAGATCCGGAAGTGGAAGTGCGTCCTGTCACCAATCAGATCGATGACTTGCTGGAGGAAATCCGCATTCGTGTAGAAAAAGACCAGCGCGTGCTGGTAACTACTTTGACGAAAAAAATGGCGGAGGATTTGACCGACTATCTGCATAGTGTAGGTGTGCGGGTGCGGTATCTGCATTCAGAAGTAAAAACCATTGAACGTATGGAAATTCTCCGTGATTTACGCAAAGGGGAGTTTGATGTGCTGGTAGGGATCAACCTGCTCCGTGAAGGGCTGGATTTACCTGAGGTATCGCTGGTGGCGATTCTGGATGCCGATAAAGAAGGCTTTTTGCGCTCGGAAACTTCTCTCATACAGACCATCGGTCGTGCTGCCCGCAATGCAGAGGGTAAAGTCATTATGTACGGTGATAGTATCACCGGCTCCATGAAACGAGCTATCGATGAAACAGAACGGCGCCGTGCAGTACAGCTGGCTTATAATGAAGCAAACAATATTATACCGCAGACGGTAAAAAAAGATATCCGTGCAGTCATCGAGGCTACCGCACAGGTGGAAGAGCAAAAAGAAGATTTTGTAGCAGTACAGCCAAAACTTTCTGCCAAAGAAGCGGAAAAACGTGTTCGCATTCTGGAAAAAGAAATGCGTGCTGCGGCAAAAGCTCTGGAATTCGAGAAAGCCGCCCTGCTGCGTGATGAAATACAGAAATTGCGTGATATCATTGGAAATGATGCAAACGACATTGACGATGTGAACCCGTAGGGGCGGGGTTTGCCCGCCCATGTTATATACGGCGTCCCGTAATATTATGATGTCTCGCCAATAATTTGCAATACACAGAAAGGAACCGTTATGACACAGAATAAAACCATTAAAATTCAGGGTGCCCGTGTACACAACCTGAAAAATATAGATATTGAATTACCCCGTGATAAATTTATTGTAATGACAGGCCTCTCTGGCTCCGGCAAAAGCTCTCTGGCATTTGACACCATCTATGCAGAAGGGCAGCGCCGCTATATGGAGTCATTATCCAGCTATGCCCGTATGTTTCTGGGGCAGATGGATAAGCCGGACGTAGATTATATTGAAGGGCTGTCTCCGGCAGTATCCATTGACCAGAAAACCACCAGCCGCAATCCCCGTTCTACTGTGGGGACGGTAACGGAAATTTATGACTATCTGCGTTTGCTGTTTGCTCGTGTGGGGACACCGCATTGCCCAAAATGCGGCAAACCAATTACACAGCAGACTGTAGAGCAAATGGTAGACCAGGTGCTTGCTTATCCGGAGCGTACCAAAATACAGGTGATGTCGCCTATTGCCAGAGGCAAAAAAGGTGAGTATCAGAAAACGTTTGAACAGCTGAAGAAAAGCGGCTATGTGCGTGTACGTGTAGATGGCGAAATGCGTGAGCTGGAAGAAGAAATTTCTCTGGAAAAAAACAAGAAGCATAATATTGAAGTTGTCATTGACCGAATTGTGCTGAAAGACGGCATTGCAGGCCGTTTGGCCGATTCTATCGAAACTGCGCTGAAACTTTCCGATGGCATGGTGCTCATTGATGTGATGGAGCATGAAGAACTGCTTTTGAGCAGCAACTTTGCATGTATCGATTGCGGTATCAGTGTAGGGGAGATCAATCCGCGCATGTTCTCCTTTAACAATCCTTATGGGGCATGCCCTGCATGTGATGGGTTGGGCAGCAAAATGGAAATTGATTTAAGCCTGGTAATTCCTGATGATACCTTGTCGGTAAATGGCGGTGCTATCGCTCCATGGAGCAAAGGGGGTATCAGCAATTATTATGCGAAACTTCTGGGGGCACTGGCCGATAAATACGGTATTGACCTCAATCAGCCATGGCGTGAAATGCCGGAAGCACACAGAAAACTGGTGCTGTACGGTGCGCCCGATGAAAAGTTCCACTTTGAATATGTAAATCTGTTTGGCGAGGTGAAAACCCATACCGGCAAACATGAAGGGGTAGTGCCTAATCTGGAACGCCGTTATCGGGAAAGTACTGCCGACTGGGTGCGGGAAGATATCGAAAACTACATGACCGAAAACAAATGCGTGGTATGTAAAGGCAAACGATTGAAACCGGAAGTGCTGGCCGTAAAAATAAACGGCTACAATATTGCCCAGGTAACCGACATGACCATATTGGAAGCAGCAGATTTTTTTGAACATCTGGAGCTTACCGAACGGCAGATGATTATCGGGCGTCAAATCTTAAAAGAAATCAAAGCGCGGCTTAATTTCCTGGTAAATGTAGGGCTGGACTATCTCACATTGAGCAGAGCTGCCGGCACATTATCCGGCGGTGAGGCACAGCGTATTCGCCTGGCTACACAGATTGGCTCCGGGCTGGTAGGTGTACTGTATGTATTGGACGAACCAAGTATCGGGCTGCATCAGCGAGACAATGCCCGACTGATTGAATCACTGAATCATTTGCGCGACTTGGGCAATACTTTGATTGTAGTAGAGCATGACGAAGATACCATGTATGCCGCAGACTGCATCGTAGATATCGGCCCCGGCGCAGGGGAAGCCGGCGGGCAGATTATTGCAGTGGGCACCATTGATGAAATCAAAGCCCATCCTGATTCCATTACCGGGCAGTATTTGAGCGGCAGAAAGCAGATTCCAATCCCTCCGGTGCGTCGTGTGCCGAAAGAGGATAAATGGCTCACCATTCGCGGTGCAGAGGAAAATAATCTGAAAAAAATTGATGTACAGATTCCGCTGGGTGTGTTTACCTGTGTGACAGGGGTATCCGGCTCCGGTAAAAGCTCACTGATTAACGAAATCCTGTACAAAGCGTTAACACGCAGCCTGTACAAAAATACCAAACTGCATCCGGGCAAACATCAGACCATCGAAGGTTTAGAGCATATCGACAAAGTCATCAATATAGACCAGTCGCCGATTGGCCGTACACCGCGCTCCAACCCTGCCACCTATACAGGCGTGTTTGATGCCATTCGTGAATTGTTTGCACAGACACAGGATGCCAAGCTGCGTGGATACAAAGCAGGCAGATTCAGCTTTAATATCAAAGGCGGCCGATGTGAAGCCTGCAGCGGGGATGGCATTATCAAAATTGAAATGCATTTCCTTTCTGATGTATATGTGCCATGTGAAGTATGCAAAGGCAAACGATACAACAGAGAAACACTGGAAGTGTATTACAAAGGCAAAAACATTGCCGATGTGCTGGATATGACCGTAGACGAAGCAGTGGCCTTTTTCGAGAATATCCCGAAAATTCATCGCAAGCTGAAAACACTGCAGGATGTAGGGCTTGGCTATATTCGCCTTGGGCAGCCTGCCACCACATTATCCGGCGGTGAAGCACAGCGTGTAAAACTTGCCACCGAGCTTTCCCGTAAAAGCACAGGCAAGACCTTGTATATTCTGGACGAGCCAACCACAGGCT
>JAGARS010000024.1 GCA_017622155.1 Peptococcaceae bacterium | reverse complement strand
TCCACTTGCGTTGATTTTTTCTTTTCACCGTCATAATCCAGTACGATGCCGCCCTGGTGCATCATAATCATACGATTGCCATATTCCACAGCATGACGCAGATTGTGGGTTACCATCAATGTGGTCAACTGTTTTTCACGCACGATTTCATCGGTCAGTTCCATAATAATTTCCGATGTTTTCGGATCCAGCGCTGCAGTGTGTTCATCCAGAATCAGAAAATCCAACGGTGTCATGGTAGACATCAGTAATGCCATCGCCTGGCGCTGACCGCCGGACAATGCACCAACCTTTACATACAGTTTATCTTCCAGCCCCAGTTTCAGACGGGAAAGCTGTTCCTGATAATAAGGAATGCGTTTTTTGTTGATTCCTGCTGTCAAGTTGAACGGTTTCCCTTTGTTATCAGCCATGGCCATGTTCTGCAGAATATTCATAGAAGGGCAAGTGCCTTTGGCCGGATCCTGAAATACGCGCCCGATAAATTTGGAACGCTGGTGTTCTTTCATGCGGGTAATATCCTGCCCCTGCACCAGAATGCGGCCACTGTCAACAGGAATACTGCCGCAAATCATATTCAGAATAGAAGTTTTCCCGGAACCGTTGCTCCCGATAACCGAAATAAACTCCCCTTTTTTTACTTCCAGATTGAAGTTGGTAAACAGCGTTGTTTCATTTACAGTACCAAGATTGTATGTTTTACAGATATTTTCTAACTTAAGCACGCGGTTTACCCCCTTTCTTTACACCTTTTTTGAATCTTTCAATAAAGGTTGGTTTATTTCCTTTTTCTCCACTGCTCAGCATCAATACCGCAAAGAATAAAATTGCTGTAATCAATTTCATATCTACTGCTTCCATCCCGGCAGCAATGGCACCGGCATAGCATGCTTTATACAGGATTGCCCCAAAAATCGCAGCTGTTGTGCCTTTTACAAAGCTCACATTGCCAAGCAGTTTCATACCCATAATTACCGCTGCCAGACCCAAAACGACACTACCCGGCCCCATACTTACATCAAAGAATCTCTGATGTTGGCACAATACCGCACCGGATAACGCAACCAGCCCATTTGCCAGTACCAAACCCATAATTTTCACTTTGCCATGATCTTCAGCCAATGCAGTTACTACCTGCTGGTTATCGCCTGCTGCAAACAGCAGAAAACCGGATTTGGTATTCAAATACCAATCTAAAAGCAGTTTGCATAATACAATCAGTACAAAGCTGATAATCAATACACGATATGGCTGTAAAAATTCCGGCAGCATAGCAGCAATGCCGCTGTTAAAAATCGTTTCCCCTGTAAAGATTGCCAGGTTAGATTTTCCATCAGCAATGTGGATATTGATACTATAAAGTGCTGTCATAGTGATAATCCCGCTCAGCAGATCACGCACTTTCCCTTTCACGTGAATCAGACCTGTTACCAGCCCTGCACATGCACCGGCAATAAAAGCGATTACCAATGCCAGCCAAGGATTAACCCCATGCATAATCAAAATAGCTGCCACCGCAGCCCCCATTGGAAATGTCCCGTCTACAGACAAATCGGGGAAATCCAGTATCGAGTAAGTAATATATACACCCAAAGCCAGGATGCCATAGATAAACCCCTGCTCCAGAATGCCAATCAAAATATCCATTGTTTTTCTCCTTCTTTATTCATAAAATTACACAGTGAATTACATCATATGTTGATTGTTTAAACAATGATTCGAGCTATGTAACGAGGAAGCAGGCTATGCCAGTTGCATAGCCCACATTCCTGAAAGTGCATTTATTTCTATACGCTTTATACGTATTATGCTTCGTTTGTAATTTCGCTTGCTTCTACTACTTCCATACCTTCCGGCACTACAATATTATATTTCGCCAAAACTTCACTGTTTACTACCAGTTCGTTATCAGTAATAACTTCATATGGGATAGTGGTAATATCTTCACCGTTTAATACTTTCGCTGCCATCTGACCGGTCATAATGCCCAGTTTGTAGTAGTCGATATTTGCAGCAGCTGCGCAGCCCAGTTTCACCTGTTCTACTTCAGAACCAAATACAGGAATACCCTTTGCATTGGCTTTATCTAATACAACAGCCAAAGAGTTTACGATTGTATTATCTGTTAAGTTGGTCAGGCAATCTACCTGTGTTAAAATAGAGTCTGTTGCCATCGGAATATCAGCCGGTGCACTTACCCCTTTAGTTACCAGAGTAAACCCATATTCAGGCACAATCTGTTCTAAACGTGCAATGTTGGAAATGGAGTTTGCTTCACTTGTGCAATATAATACACCGATTGTTTTTGCTTCCGGCATCAGCTGACGAATCATTGCGATTTGTTCATCTAAAGGCAGTAAGTCAGAAGTCCCTGTAACTTTCATGCCTTCCCCAACTAAGCCAGCAGCCTCAGGGTCAGATACAGCTGTATAAATTACTGGAATTTCTTTATCCATCGCTGCATTGTAGGATGCCTGTGCAGATGGAGTTGCAATAGCACACATCAAATCTACATCATTCGCTGCATGACTTCCTGCAATCTGATTTGCAATACCAGGGTCTGCATTTGCATTGGAATATTCAAATTCTACATTTACACCTTCTTCAAAGCCGGCCTGACGCAAGCCTTCAATAAAACCTTCACGACAGTTATCCAAAGAACCGTGATCTGCAAACTGATTAATCCCGATGGTAACAACCTGCTGTTTTTCATCATTACCGCCGCCACAGCCGGCTACCAAACCCATACATGCTAATAAAGAAACTGCTACACCAAATTTTTTCATTGTTTTTTTCATCATAATCATTCTCTCCTCGTCATTTTTAAATTTTGAAATATCATGTTACCGTTTTTTCATCCACCAGTCACTCAACAATTAGACCATCCCCTTTATGTCTATATAAGTTATAATAAAAAAAGCACCTATCCCTTATATAAGGGACAAGTGCTGTATCAGCTCCTGCGGTACCACCCAAATTAGCCTTGCGGCTCACTCATTATCATACACTATCATGCATGCTCCCTTTATAACGGGTGAAGATCCCGTCGACGCCTACTGTTAATTCGGGTCGCCCTCGTAAGCCCATTCAATACAACGCATTATACTGTGATTACACCGGCCACAGCTCTCTTGGATAACACCCTTTGTATCTACTCTTCTTACTCATCGGTTTGATTTATAAAAGATTTGTTGTTTAATATAATATGTGATTTCGTCTAATTTGTCAACTATATTTTTCGTTTTTATATCATGTATACAATCTACAATAAAAGGATAATAAAAAACGAGCTGCCTATATGACAACTCGTTTAAACAATCCCGGCAGCGACTTACTCTCCCACAAAAAGAATATGCAGTACCATCAGCGCTAGAGGACTTAACTTCTGTGTTCGGAATGGGAACAGGTGTGACCCCTCTGCTATAACCACCAGGAACTTATGAAACTTAAGCAAAGAAAAATCCCGGCAATGACCTACTCTCCCACAAAAAGAATATGCAGT
>JAGARS010000236.1 GCA_017622155.1 Peptococcaceae bacterium | reverse complement strand
GAAGCTATTGCACGCGGCATGGTGCCAAATGGCGGGCTGTTTGTGCCGGAAGAGATTCCAGTATTGAATGCAGCGGAGATTGCCACTATGGCGGGGAAATCTTATCAGGAGCTGGCTCAATGGATTCTGGGCAAATATCTTACAGATTACACAGCTGAGGATATTGCCGATTGTGTTGCCGGTGCCTATAATACTAATTTTGATACACCGGAGATTGCTCCTCTGGTAAAATTAAATGATAGAGAATATATTCTTGAACTGTGGCATGGGCCTACAGCAGCTTTTAAAGATATGGCACTGCAGTTGACACCGCGTCTTCTTGTAAAAGCAATTGAAAAGCTGAAACTTGAGCAGGAAGTGATTATTCTGGTAGCTACATCTGGTGATACCGGAAAAGCTGCATTGGAAGGCTTTAAAAATGTGGAAGGCACCCGAATTATTGTATTCTATCCGGCTCATGGGGTTAGCAAAGTGCAGGAATTACAGATGGTGACCACCGATGGCAATAACACTTATGTAGTAGGTGTTGAAGGCAATTTTGATGATTGCCAGAGTGCTGTAAAAGAAATTTTTGCAGATCGTGCGCTGGAAGCAGTTATGGCAGAGCATGGTTATCAGTTCTCTTCTGCCAATTCTATCAACTGGGGCCGCCTGCTGCCGCAGATTGTATATTACTTTGCAGCGTATTTAAATCTGGTTGACAAACAGGCCATTTCTTATGGCACACCGGTAGATTTTGTTGTGCCGACAGGCAACTTTGGCAATATTCTGGCGGCATGGTATGCAGGGCAGATGGGTTTGCCGGTAGGCAAGCTGGTATGTGCATCCAACAAAAATCAGGTATTGGCTGATTTCTTTGCTACAGGCGTATATGACCGTCGCAGAGATTTTTATCAGACCAATAGCCCATCTATGGATATTCTCATTTCCAGCAATCTGGAGCGTTTCCTGTTTGCTATGACAGGCAATGACGGTGATAAAGTGGCAGCCTGGATGGATGCGTTAAAACAGGATGGTATGTTTACAGTAGATGCGGAAACACGCGCAAATATGGACAAGTTTATTACCGGCGGTGCTGCTGACGAGACAGAAACGCTGGCGATGATTGGAACATGCTATGATGAAAGCAAATATGTACTGGATACACATACAGCAGTAGCCGTAAAAGTAGCACGTGATTATCGTGCAGCAAGCAGCACAGAGAATATTGCTGTCATTGACTCTACGGCTCATCCTTGCAAATTTGTATCGAGTGTGCTGTCTGCATTTGACGATGTAGAAAAGAAAGAAAGCGAATTAGAAATGCTGGAGCAGCTGGTAAACCTTACCGGAATCAGTCAGCATAAAGGATTGCAGGATTTGGACAAAAAACCTGTTCTGCATAGCACTGTCTGTGAAAAAGATGAAATTTCTGCCGCAGTACAGCGTATTTTGGGGATATAATACAGGAGGAATCAAATATGGCGGATAGATTGATGCGTGCGCTGGCCTACGATGGACAAGTACGTGTATCGGCAGTAATTTGCACTGATGCGGTAGAAACAGCTCGTAAACGGCATGATGCGTTTCCTACAGCGATTGCGGCATTAGGCAGAACTATGGCCAGCACTCTGCTTCTAAGCTGGGGGCTGAAAGGAGAAGGCAGTATTACGTTGCGTATTTTCGGTGATGGGCCTCTGGGCGGCATTATTGTAACAGGTGATGCCCATGGCAATATCAAAGGTTATGTACAGGAGCCACAAACAGATTTACCGCTTAATGCTCGTGGCAAGCTGGATGTAGGTGGTGCTATCGGTAAAGGAGATTTGTACATTACGAAAGATATCGGTTTGAAAGAACCTTACACAGGCAGTGTGCCATTGGTAACCGGGGAAATTGGTGATGATGTGGCAAGCTACTTAATGAGCTCTGAGCAGACACCGTCCGTAGTTTCTGTAGGTGTGCTGGTAAATCCGGACTATAGTGTAGCGGCTGCCGGCGGGATTATTATACAGGCAATGCCGGGTGCTGATGATGCTGTGCTGGATGATTTGGAATTAAAATTGCAGGGTGCTCGTGCTGTGAGCGGTTTAATCAATGAAGGTGCCGATGTTAGAGGCATCATTCAAAATTATCTGCCGGGTGTTGAAGTGCAGTTTTTGGAAGAAAAAGAGATTCAATGGCATTGTAACTGCAGTTATGATAGAATCAGCGGTCTTTTGAAAAGTATCGGTGTAGATGAGCTGGAAGACATGATTGAGAAAGACGGGGAAACAGAAGTGGTATGTCATTTCTGCAGCAGTCACTATCATTTTGATCGTCAGCAATTAGAGGCACTGCTGGAAGATATGAAACAGGATTTACAGAAATAATTGTTTCACAAATTGATAAACAGAAAGGCCATGCATGCTTGTGTATGGCCTTTTGTGTAGAATTTTGTATGGGAGGAACAATAAAGATGAATTATCAGGAATGTATTGCTTATTTGGAAAATGTATGTCCGCGCGGTTCTTCCGGTGGCAAAGAGCGTACCGCTATCATGGCGGAGCTGATTGGCAATCCACAGGATTCGCTAAACATTATCCATGTGGCAGGCACCAATGGAAAAGGCTCTACATCTGCTGTAATTGAGTCTATTCTGCGCCATGCAGGATATCGTGTAGGCTTATTTACTTCACCCCATCTGGAACGCTATGAAGAACGCATTCAGATAAATCGTCAACCGATTCCGGAAGCAGAATTTACTGCTATTATGAGTGATTTGATAGAAACGGTGATTCCAAAAGCTATGGCAGACGGTATGAGCCATCCGGGTGCATTTGGTCTATTAACACTTGCAGCGTTCCGGTATTTTTCCGGGAAGACAGACTTTGTCGTATTGGAGGTAGGTCTTGGTGGCTGGCTGGATCCTACCAACATTATTAAAGCACCGGTGCTTAGCGTGATTACTCCACTAAGTCTGGAGCATTGCCAGATTCTTGGCGATACAATTGAGCAGATTGCCAAAGAAAAAGCAGGCATTATTAAGCCGGGGATTCCGGCAGTGACTGCACCGCAGGATGAGCGTGCACTTGAGGTGCTGAAAGCTGATGCCGCTGAAAAACAATCACCGTTGACATGTTTGTATAAAGACACATTGAAACCTGTAGCTACCAGCTTGGTTGGCAGCTATCAGCAGATGAACTGCAATACAGCATTGGCGGCTATAGAAAATTTGCAAGCACGAGATATGATTCATGTGACACCGGAGCAAATTGCCCAGGCTTTACTGAATGTATCATGGCCGGGGCGAATGGAGTATTTTGCATTAGGCGAAGGAAAAGCCATTCTGCTGGATGGTGCGCACAATCCAGCCGGTATTGCCGGATTGGCAGAAAATTTACGTGAATTGTATCATGACAGAGAAATTATTCTGTTTTTATCTATTCTGGATGATAAAGAACAGATTACAATGCTTAGAGAAATTTTACCGCTGGCTTCTGCCGTGGTACTTACACGGCCGGAACATGATGAGCGTGCTCAGCACTGGATGCAGCTTGAGCAGTATATTCAGGAGCTTGCACCGGGATGTCCATGCAGAATGTATGACAACGATAGGACCGGTTTAAAAGAGGAAGTGGCGCGGCTTGAAGCCGGGCAGCTGTTATGTGTGACCGGCTCCTTGTATTTAATCAGTGACTGTCGGGCATATCTTGTGCACGAGCTTTTATAATGTTTTGAAAAAATGTTCTGTTGTAAAGGACTGCTGCATATGTATATAGCATTCTATCAAAAAGGTGGACAAGTGCAGTATGCAGCGATTGAAAAAATGGATAATGATAGTGTTTGCCGTAATTCTGGCTACAGCTTTTGTACAGAGTGCCGGCGGATATATAGCAGCGCAGCTGAATTCTCTGGGGCTTGAAGAACATCAAGCGGAACTTCATATCGAAGAAAAAGTGCTTAAGCATCATGTGCTGCAGTTAAAACCTACAGAGTACTATACGGTACAGGCAGGCGTATATGACGATATTGTCGATGCCCAAAAGGCAATAGATATTTTTGCCGATGCCGGGTATCGGACAGTCGTATTTGACGGTCCGCCGTATCAATTGTGGCTGGGGTGTTTTGGCACGGCTCTTGCGCTGGAAAATTTGTCAGATGAGATAAAGAATTTGGGCAGTAATGTGTTTGTGCAAAAGCAGATTCTAAATCAGGTGAATTTTCAGTTTTCTGCCAATGAAGATGCGCAACGGAATACAGCAGCACTGGTGGCTAGCTTGGATGTGGTGATTGGGCATTCTTTGCAAATGTTTCAAGATTATCAATATGAGGCATGCAGTGAAACAAACTGGAATGAAATGATTGGGCAGATTCGCGAGGAACTTCGCATTATTGCAGAATCGGCAGACAATCTGGCGTCAAACACGACAGATGTGCATCAAATTGCCGGATTG
>JAGARS010000235.1 GCA_017622155.1 Peptococcaceae bacterium | reverse complement strand
CCGGTTAATACTTTAATTAAATCACTGCCGATAAACGGGCGGATTCGATTCATGTACATTTCACGCTTAATCATACTGCATCCCTCCACACACATCATTACTTGACTTCATCTTATCATAATTATAGCACAATTACAATCTCGATATTCACTTTTTATCAGTTATAACTGATAAAAAGTTTGATTTTCGCATTTTTATCGGTTATAACTGATAAAAAGTTTGATTTTCGTAATTTTAGCGGTTATAACTGAACCAAATTTACCACTTTGCTGTATTCTTTTTCTTGCCAATTGTGTTATAATAATTGTATCTGTGTCAATATACAAGGAGGTATATCCATGTACGATAGTATTATTGTTGGCTGCGGGTTTGCCGGTGCCGTTGTGGCGCGTGAGCTGGCAGAGCGCGGCGGTCAGAATGTATGTATTATTGAAAAACGCAATCATATTGGCGGCAACTGTTATGATTTGTATGATGACGAAGGGATTCTCATTCATCAGTACGGGCCGCATATTTTCCACACATCCAAACAGCATGTGTATGAATATCTGTCTCGTTTTACCCAGTGGTATGATTATAAACACGAAGTAGTGGCCAATATTCATGGCGAATATATTCCTGTGCCGTTCAACCTGAATACATTGAAACTGGTATACGGCGAAGAAAAAGCGGCAGAACTCAGAGAAAAACTGATCAGCACTTACGGCATGGAAAGCCGTGTGCCGATTCTGAAACTCAGAGAAAACCCGGACAAAGAAATTCAGCAGGTAGCAGATTATGTATATGAAAATATTTTTCTGCATTACACACTGAAACAGTGGGGACAAAAGCCGGAAGAGATTGACCCAAGCGTATCTGCCCGTGTACCGGTGCTGATTTCTGAAGACAACGGCTACTTCCAGGAGCCTTATCAGGGCATGCCATTGGAAGGCTTCACACCGTTATTTGAAAAACTTTTAGATTTTCCTTCTATCAACGTAATGCTGGACACCGATGCTTCACAACTCATTCGTCTGGAAGAGGGCAAAATTTATTTTGATGGCGAAGAATTTACCGGTCAGGTCATTTTCACCGGCCCGATTGATGAATTTTTCTCCTGCTGCTACGGGCAATTGCCATATCGCTCTCTGAATTTTGTATTTGAGCATTACGAACAGAGCGATTATCAGCCAAAAGCTGTGGTAAACTACACCGTCAGCGAAGATTATACACGTATCACCGAATTTAAAAAACTCACCGGCCAGAAAATGCCGGAGCATACCACCATCGTGAAAGAATATCCAATTCCTTATACCGGTATGAACGGAGAAATTCCGTATTATTCTATCGTAAACGATGACAACATGGCACTGTACGCAAAATATGTACAGCTGCTGGAAGGCTATCCGAATTTTCATCTGCTGGGTCGTCTGGCAGAATACAAATATTACAACATCGATGCCATTGTGGACGAAGCACTGAAACTGGCAGACAAATTATTAGGATAAATCTTTAGTAATGGAGGAACCAATCGTGGAAACAAACAACCAGAAAGTATTATCCATTGCAATTCCGTCTTACAATTCGGAAGCATATATGGCAAACTGTATCGAATCTTTGCTGATTGGCGGCGATGATGTAGAAATTCTCATTGTCAACGACGGCTCCAAAGACGGCACCGCACAGATTGCCGATGCATATGCTGCAAAATATCCAAATATTATCCGCGCCGTACATCAGGAAAACGGCGGCCACGGGGAAGCGGTAAACGCAGGGCTGCGCAATGCCACCGGCAGATATTTCAAAGTGGTGGACAGCGACGACTGGGTAGACCCGAAAGCATACAAAGAAATCCTGGCATTGTTAAAACACATGATTGCCCAGGAAACACAGCTGGACATGCTCATCAGCAACTTTATCTACGACAAACAGGGCGTGACTTACAAAAAAGTTATGCATTATCGCTCTGTACTGCCAAAAGACCAGATCTTTACCTGGGATCAGATTGGCCATTTTCAGAAAGGTCAGTACATTCTGATGCATTCGGTAATTTATCGCACACAGCTTTTACGCGATTGCGCAATGGAGCTGCCGAAACACACCTTCTATGTGGATAATATTTTCGTGTATCAGCCGCTGCCGTTTGTAAAAACCATCTACTATCTGGATGTAGATTTTTATCATTATTTCATTGGGCGTGACGACCAGTCCGTCAATGAAAAAGTGATGATCAAACGCTTAGACCAGCAGATTCGCGTCAACAAACTGATGGCAGATTATTACGATTTGTCCGACAAGACAGTGGTGCCAAACAAAAAACTGCGCCAGTATATGTACAACTATCTGGAGATTATCACCACCATTTCATCTATCATGGCTATTCTTTCCAAAGATGAAACAAATCTGGCCAAACGCGATGAACTGTGGCAATACATCGAAACTACCGCGCCGGGCATGTACAAAAAACTGCGCTACGGCTTATTTGGCCGCGTGATGACCGTAAATCATCCGGTTGGACAGAAATTTGCTATAATCTGCTATAAGATTGCACAGAAACTGTTCGGATTTAACTGATAAAAAATAATTCATGCAACAACAAAAAGCCAGGATGTATTTCTGCGTCCCTCGTTCCCTGGACATCTGCTTGAAATGTCTAATGGCTGTGGATTTCATCCACACCATTACAGACATTTCTGCGCATCCGTCCATGTCAATCTCGACGTGCAGAAATCATCGCTGGCTTTTTATTTATCTATAAAAATAAAAGGGTCGCTGAGGACATCAACCCCTACAAATTTTACAATAATACACTCAAAATGTTTCACGTGAAACATTTTCATCCCAACAATTCTGTTACTTCGCAGTTTAATACATTGGCAATATCTAAAAGAGTCCCTATTTGTGCTTTATTGATATCTTTCGTTTTTTGCTCATAAGAACGGATGGTGTTGAGCGATACGCCGGAACGTTCGGCTAACATTTCTTGTGTCATGCCTCGCTTTTTACGGATTCTTTTTAATTTGCTTTCACACAAAGCAAAGTGTTCATCCATTACTTCATAAGCTTTATGCACATCTGCCTCATGCAATGTGTCGTACAAGCCCAGCAAATCATCATAAGGGATAACTTCCAAAATATCCTGAAAACTTCGCCCGGAATACCACTGATACTGTACCAGAATCCACCCCGCCCAATATACATCGGAACGATCATAAGTTTCAATCACGCTTCCCTGCACCTGTTCACCGGTCGTAACGTAAATCACATCACGAAACAATTCCATACCGCTTTTTCCTGCAATATAGTTTGGATTGCCGTCTTCAATTTGTGCAGCAACGCCGGACTGTATAAAAAACTGCAAAAATGCATTGCCATCATACCCAAATTCCAATACAGCATTATGAAGCATATTGGCAACTGCACGCGATGCCTTACTCAAATATATGTGATTGTAAGCGGGAATCATCTTTCAAGCCCTCCCTCATAATATCCAACACAAATAGATCTTCACGCAGCACTTTCAGATTTTTCTTTTGATTTTTGTATTCCAATCTTGCATGTTCATCACGCTGTTTTCGTTTGAAATAATATTCCCGGTAATCAGCAGTCTCATAACCGACATATTCTATTTGTGCAAAAGCTTTTTCGGAGAGCAATACCACCTGTTCACCAAGCGTACCAAGCTGCATTGCATGATTCAAATCCCGAACAGATATGGTATTGTTCACAAAGTCTTCAGCAAAAGAAAAATAAGAATCATCTGCCCGATAGCCAATCATCACATCTACATTGCTTACATCAGGCATAAAAT
>JAGARS010000234.1 GCA_017622155.1 Peptococcaceae bacterium | reverse complement strand
GCCAGTTCAGTACCTAATACAAAAGTACTAATCAAGTAACAATATATGGTTCCAACTACATAGATGATTACCAAACCGCAAAATATAGCAGCCAATAACTGTTTATCACCAATATTCGCACGAAACTGTGCAAGCTTCCCTGTAATATACGCTCCTATTATAAAACCGATCAGATATCCGAAGGTTGGCTGAAACACATAGCCGAAGCCGCCTCCCATAGTAAATACAGGCACACCGCATAAACCCAGCAATACATAAAGCAAAACACTGCTACTGCCATACTTCGGCCCAAGCAGCAGGCCGGTCAGCAGTACAATACCGCTTTGCAGCGTAATTGGCACCAAAGGTGTCGGAATGCGTATAAATGCTGATACAGATATCATTGCAGTAAACAATGCACAAAGCATCAATGCTGTTGTCTTGCCATGATGCATAGCCTGCACCTCCTGATGTAATTTCCACAGAAAAAACGGGGCGCTGAGGACAGCGCCCCTACAATGTAGGCTTTATCGGTTCAATTATTTGTTTGCCTGTTCTACATAACTCTGGTATCTTGCAATGCTGTCTGCTTTTGCCTGTTCAAACAGTTCTTCTGCCTGTTCAGGGAACATTTTTGCCAGAGAGGTATAACGGGTTTCTGTGTTGATGAAATCACGGAACGCATCGCTGTTTGGCTCTTTGCTATCCAGAATGAATGGATTTTTGCCTTCTGCTTTCAGTTCAGGATTATATCTCCACAAATGCCAGTAACCGCAATCTACAGCTTTTTTCATCTGCAGCATTGGATTTGCCAGACCGCCTTTGATACCATGGTTGATACAGGTAGCATATGCGATAATCAGAGATGGACCATCGTATGCTTCTGCTTCGGTGATGGCTTTGATAGCCTGATTCATATTTGCACCCATCGCAATCTGTGCTACATAAACGTTGCCGTATGCAGTGTTCATCATGCCCAGGTCTTTTTTCTTGGAACGCTTCCCGCCTGCAGCAAATTTCGCAATCGCTGCGGTTGGGGTAGCTTTGGATGCCTGACCGCCGGTATTGGAATATACTTCTGTATCAAATACCAGTACATTTACGTTTTCACCGCTTGCCAGTACGTGGTCTAAACCGCCATAGCCGATATCATAAGCCCAGCCGTCACCACCGAAAATCCACTGAGAACGTTTGATTAAATGATCTTCATACATGCTGATAGCCTGTAATGCAGGTACATCTGTATCTTTCAGCATTGGCAGCAGCAAATCGGTAGCTTTTTTGCATTCTTCGTGGTTGTCTTTATGATCCAGCCACATCTGAATAGCCTCTTTTGCTTCCGGAGCAATATCTGCCTGTAATGCTTCTTCCATCAATGTTGTCAGTTTTTCACGACACTGCTGATGGCCTTTCAGCATACCCAGACCAAATTCTGCATTGTTTTCAAACAGAGAATTCGCCCAAGCAGGTCCTCTGCCTTCTGCATTGGTGCAGTATGGCATACAAGGAGCGGATGCACCCCAGATAGAAGAACAGCCGGTCGCATTGGCAATTACCATGCGATCACCAAACAGCTGTGTTACCAGTTTGGCATATGGTGTTTCACCGCAGCCTGCACATGCGCCGGAGAATTCCAGCAGAGGCTGACGGAACTGAGAACCTTTCAGTGTTTTGAAGTTGGTCAGATGTGCTTTGTTGGATACTTTATGTGTTGCATAGGTCCAGTTTGCACGTTCTTCTGCCACTGCTTCTTCTACGCTGTGCAGTACCAAAGCTTTATTTTTTGCCGGACAAACATTTGCACAGCTGCCGCATCCGGTACAATCCATAGGGCTAACCTGAATGCGGAATGTCATACCTTCAAATTCTTTCCCGTTCGCTTTGATCGTTGTCATACCTTCCGGTTTGTTTGCTTCTTCTTCTGCGTTCAGTACGATTGGACGAATTGCTGCATGTGGACATACCAGTGAACACTGGTTGCACTGAATACAATTTTCAGGCTGCCACTGCGGTACATCAATTGCAATCATACGTTTTTCAAAACGGGAAGTACCCATTGGGAAGGAACCATCTTCACGACCTGTAAACGCACTTACCGGCAGTTTGTCGCCCTGCTGCGCATTCATAGGATTTACTACGTTTTTAACAAAATCAGGAGTTGCATGGCATCCGCCTTTTACAGCTTCTGTTTCTTCTGCATTTGCCCATGCTGCAGGCACTTCAACTTTATGCAGTGCATCTACAGCTCTGTCAACTGCTGCGTAGTTCATATTAACGATATCGTCACCTTTTTTGCCGTAAGTCTTCTTAATTGCGCCTTTCAGCAAATCGGTAGCCTTTTCAAATGGAATTACGTTGGTCAGCTTAAAGAACGCTGTCTGTGTAACCATATTAATACGGTTGTTTAAGCCTACTTCTTTGGCAATCTTCACAGCATCAATGGTATAGAACTGAATGTTGTTTTCAGCAATATATTTTTTCATTTTTGCAGGCAGCTCTTTTTCCAGTTCAGCTGCATTCCAAGGACAGTTCAACAGGAATGTGCCGCCCGGTTTCAGACCTTCCAGCACTTCATACTGATTGATATAGCTGGTTTTGTGGCAGGCAATATAGTCCGCCTGGTCAATCTGATAGGTGGAACGAATCTTAGAATGACCGAAACGCAGATGAGAAATGGTTACGCCGCCGGATTTTTTGGAGTCGTATGCAAAGTAACCCTGTGCATACATATCGGTATTATCACCAATTATTTTGATAGCATCTTTGTTAGCACCTACTGTACCATCAGAACCATAACCCCAGAATTTGCAGCTGATAATATCAGACGGAGCAGTTACCACAGGCGCACCTACAGGCAGGCTCAGATTGGTTACATCATCTACGATACCAACAGTAAAGCCGTTCAGCGGAGCATCACTTGCCAGATTGTCATATACAGCGATTAACTCCGCAGGTGTTACATCTTTGGAGCCTAAACCATAACGACCGCCGATAATCAGTGGGCGTTCAGCCATATCATAATATACGTTACGGATATCTTCATATAATGGTTCCCCTACTGCACCCGGTTCTTTTGTTCTATCCAGAACGGAGATGCGTTTTACGGTAGCAGGAATTTCAGCTAAGAAATGTTTCGCAGAGAATGGACGATACAGTCTTACTTTCAGCAGACCCACTTTCTGACCTTTTGCATTCAGATAGTCTACAACCTCTTCCAATGCTTCACATACAGAACCCATAGCAATTACTACATTTTCTGCATCCGGAGCACCGTAATAGTTGAACGGTTTGTAGTTTCTGCCTGTCAGTTTATTGATTTCACCCATATATTCTTCTACAACATCTACTACATCTGTGTAATAAACATTGCCCGCTTCTCTAGCCTGGAAGAAAATATCCGGATTCTGTGCAGTACCTTTTACTTTTGGATTCATTGGGTTCAGACTGCGTTTGCGGAAATCTTTTACCGCATCCATATCTACCAGTTTTGCTAAATCATCATATTCAAGTACTTCAATTTTCTGAATTTCATGAGAAGTACGGAACCCGTCAAAGAAATGAATAAACGGTACACGAGATTTCAAAGTAGCCAGATGTGCTACAGCACCTAAATCCATTGCTTCCTGTACACTGCTGGATGCCAGCATCGCAAAGCCTGTCTGACGACAAGCCATAACATCGGAATGATCCCCGAAAATAGACAGTGCATGGGTAGCCACTGTACGTGCAGTAACATGGAATACGCATGGTAAAAACTCACCAGCGATTTTATACATTGTTGGCAGCATCAAAAGTAAACCTTGAGATGCAGTATATGTGGAGGTCAATGCCCCTGCGGATAAAGAACCGTGAATTGTACCGGCAGCACCGCCTTCAGACTGTAATTCAACAACATTTACCTGCTGTCCGAAAATATTTTTTCTGCCCTGTGCACTCCATTCATCTACCAGTTCTGCCATTGTAGAAGATGGTGTAATCGGGTAAATTGCCGCAACATCGGTAAATGCATACGACACATGGGCCGCAGCCGCATTACCGTCCATAGATTTCATTGTTTTTTCTGCCATGGATATTCCCCCTGTGTATTTTTGATATAAATTTCATAAACAAATCGTAGCATGTTTATCAAATATGCATCCTATTTTAGCATATATGACGCATTATTACAATGTGTTTTTACTTCAAATCTTGTATTTCTTATGTTTTTATGATACACACAGAATACAAAATTAAATCCGGAAAATTCATTTTCCTGTTTGCATATATACCGCATTTCTAGTAAGATATAAACAGGAAATTTTATCATGTCGATATCATACGGCATCAATGCAATATTGATTTTTATATTTTAACATTGGAGGAATGTTCTATGATTCAAGAATCTGCTCGCACCGGTATTGTCCAAAAAGACAAAGAAACCGTAGCTTTAATTCCGGAAATCAAATTTGGTATGCTGACACCGGAAACTTTGGAGAAACTGGCTTCTGTATCCCGTAAATATGAAATTCCGGCAATCAAAATCACATCTGCACAGCGCATTGCTTTGGTTGGTGTAAAGCCGGAGCATGTAGAATCAATTTGGGACGAGCTGGGTATGGAACCCGGGCATGGCCTTGGTACCGGTCTCAATTATATACAATCCTGCCCCGGTACATCGGTATGTCGTTTGGGACAGCGTGACTCTCTGGAAATGGCAGAACGTATTTACGATGCCATTAAACCGCTGGGTATTGAAAGCAAAATCAAATTCGGCGTATCCGGCTGCCCGCTGCAATGCGGAGAAGGCGCCATTCGTGATATTGGTGTATTTGGCAAAAAAGCAACAGGATGGACTGTGCAGATTGGCGGCAACTCCGGCCTGAATGCCCGTGTAGGTGAAGTATTGGCTGCAGATTTAGAAGATGACCGCCTGATTGAAGTACTGACAAAACTGATGGTTTATTATAAGGAAAATATGAAACCGAAAGAACGTATGTATCGTTTTGTGCCTCGTATGGGCGGCGTGGAGGAAATCCGCAAAGCAATTG
>JAGARS010000233.1 GCA_017622155.1 Peptococcaceae bacterium | reverse complement strand
GTAGAGTAAAATGCTATCTGGAATAAATTACAATGGAATTTTACTGGAAAATTGTAAAATTTATATTGCATTTTTTTTGAAGTAGAGTATAATATAACTGTGAGTTTTCACAAATATGAGTCGCCCCTAAGCAGTGCGACTCATAAATGGCTTAGTTCTAAATATGTGTCGCCCCTAGGTAGTGCGACTCATAAATGACCTAGTACAAATAGTTAGGAACTCCATTCTGTAATATGGATGGAGTTCTTTTTTTCGAGGTGTTTTATTTGGAAAAAGGCAAGAAAGTAATCTTCCCTGATGTTTTGGCAATAGAAAAGAGCTTATTAAATGATAATATAAGAAATTGATGAGCAGCACTGTTTTTCCTTTTGGAGAATGGTGCTGTTTTTTGTATAAATTCTGCGTAAAATATCATCGAAATGGATAGCGTTTTATATGAGTTGTATGTTATAATACTTTTGTATGTGACCTTGTATGAAAGGGGTAATGTTTGTGAGCTACATTAGAGCCAATGAATTTACATTGCGCAATGAGACAGCACAATATATTTTTCAGCATGCGCCTGAGATGGGCTATACAGATGCGGAAATAGAAGAATATCTGGCGGCGTTTGACCGCAAGTTTTTGAAAATATTTTATGAAAAAGCCAAAGCAGAGGATGAGAACTCTATTGTTACCAAAGACCTAGATGCTTTTATTAACGGGCATGCTTACGGGTACGGTACACGGTTCTGTCTCTTGCGTTACGGCAGATAAAGAGGTGACACGATGTTTTACGATTATGCGAAAGTACATGTAAAAGGCGGCGACGGCGGCAACGGGATTGTGGCATGGCGTCGTGAAAAATATGTACCGATGGGAGGTCCGGCCGGTGGTGATGGTGGCAATGGCGGGTCGATTATTCTGGAGGCAGACAATAATCTGCGCACACTGATTGACTTCCGTTACAATACCCATTACAAGGCAGACAAAGGCAAACACGGTCAGGGCAGCAGTATGCATGGCAGCAGTGCAGAGGACAAAATTCTGAAAGTGCCTGTAGGCACAGTCGTGCGTGATGCAGAAACAGAACAGATTCTGGCGGATCTGACAGCTGCGGGGCAGCGTGTGGTAGTAGCCAAAGGCGGCCGCGGAGGCAGAGGCAATACGCATTTTGTGAGCTCTACGCACCGTGCACCGACTCTGGCGGAAAATGGTGATGCCGGGGAAGAACGCTGGATTACATTAGAATTAAAACTGCTGGCGGATGTAGGGCTGGTTGGGTTCCCGAATGTAGGGAAATCCACAATCATTTCTCATGTGTCGGCAGCCAAACCGAAAATTGCAGATTATCATTTTACTACCATCGTGCCGAATCTGGGTATGGTAAAAGTTGATGAAGGCAGAAGCTTTGTTATGGCGGATATTCCGGGGCTGATTGAAGGGGCTGCGGAAGGTGCTGGGCTGGGGCATCGGTTCCTGCGCCATACCGAGCGCACAAAAGTGCTGGTGCATGTATTGGACATCAGCGGTTCCGAAGGGCG
Source organism: Peptococcaceae bacterium (assembly GCA_017622155.1). Taxonomy (GTDB): domain Bacteria; phylum Bacillota; class Peptococcia; order Peptococcales; family Peptococcaceae; genus UBA7185. The sequence continues at coordinate 1,692 of JAGARS010000233.1, read as the reverse complement.
CAATCCGTTAGAGGACTTTGCTATTGTAAATCAGGAGCTGGAACGCTACAATCCGAAGCTGATAAAACGCCCGATGGTGATTGCGGCCAACAAAACAGATATTATGGGTGAAGAAGATTATCTGGCACGCCTGAAGGAAGAACTGCCGGAATATGAAGTATTCCCGATTTCCGCAGCTACCGGGGAAGGGCTGAAACCATTGGTATATCGTCTGGCAGAGCTGGTAGAGCAGACAGAGCTGGAAGTAGAAGAAGTAACACCTACCGATGAAGTGAAAGTGACAAAAGCAGTAGAAGATGAAGTGAAATTTGAAATTGAGCAGGACGAATTTGGTGTGTATGTGGTAAGCGGCGCAGAAATCGAGCGCCAGTGGAGACGCACCAACTTTGTCAACGAAGACGCAGTATCCCGCTTCCTGCAGATTGTAGAGGCCATGGGCGTAGTAAAAGCATTGCGTGACATGGGATGCCAGGACGGCGACACAGTACGGATCAAAGATGTGGAATTTGACTTTGTAGACTAATTTGTAGATTAAGTAGTATGGGGGAAACATAATGGAACTGTTATTTTACTGTCTTGGCGGTTTGGGGATGTTCTTATTCTCCATGAAATGTATGTCCGATGGTTTGCAGGCTTTGGCCGGTGACAAACTGCGCGACATTCTGGAAGCCGGTACCAAAACACCCATTCGCGGTGTACTCACCGGTACACTGGTAACAGGGCTGATTCAGAGCAGTGCGGCGACAACTGTACTGGCCATCGGTCTGGTAAATGCACGTTTGATGACATTGCGTCAGGCTATCGGGGTAATTATGGGTGCCAATATCGGTACTACCGTAACCGCATTCCTGATTGGTTTCAAATTATCCGATTATGCATTGCCGATTGTGTTCGTAGGTGCGTTTATTCTCTTCTTCTGCAAGAAAGAAAAATTAACTCATCTGGGGACTGTTATTTTAGGGTTTGGTTTACTGTTCTATGGTATGGATGTTATGGGGCAGGGGCTCAAACCTTTGGCCAACTTCCCGCAGTTCACCAATCTGATGCTGTTTGTTGAAAATAATATTTTCCTGGGTGTTGGTGTTGGTGCATTATTAACCGCAGCTATTCAGAGCAGTAGTGCCTTTATCGGGATTCTGCAGGAGCTGGCATATCAGGGAGCCATTACTTACAACCAGGTAGTGCCAATGCTGTTTGGTAGTAATATCGGTACTACAGTGACAGCGCTTTTGGCCGGTTTGGGTACCACACTGAATGCGAAACGTACATCCTTTATCAACCTGTTGTTTAATACGTTAGGGACATTGATTTTCCTGCCGTTATTCATTACCGGCATCTTCCCGTTCTTGATTGAGCTGGTGGCTAATATTGCCGGCGGCTGGGATGTTATGAACGTAAAAATGCAGGTAGCATTTACCCATGGTATGTTTAACATTACCAATACATTATTGTTCCTGCCGTTTGTGGCAGTGCTGGACAGGCTGGTGTGCAAACTGATTCCGGACAAAGAAGAACACTTCGACTGGAATGTGCAGCCAAAATATCTGGAACACCGTCTGATGAGCAGCGCGCCTATGGCATTATCCAGTGCCAGTCGCGAACTGCTGCACATGGGGCATATGGCAAGCGATGCACTGGAATATGCCATTGACTATTATCTGCTGCGCGGGGAAGACGACAAAACAGAAGCAT
>JAGARS010000232.1 GCA_017622155.1 Peptococcaceae bacterium | reverse complement strand
ATGTAAACAGAGCCTCCGATAAAGCTGTATGTGGGCATTTTTTCAGGATTAAGACCAATCAAATTGGTGGCATAGGAAGTCATCTGCCGTATGGACATATCGGTTTCGATACTGTCCATCACTGCATCCAGCACATCCAGTGCCTGGCTCACACTCATATTTTTTACTTTTTCGGTCAGCGCTGCAATAAACTGTTGTTGACGGGCAATACGCCCATAGTCCCCGGTACCGTCACCGCGCCAGCGCACAAATGCAAGGGCATCTTCCCCGTACAAAGTCTGATACCCCGGCAATAGGTCAATGGCTTCTAATGGCTTGTACATTTTTTCCGGTACATTGACATTTACCCCGCCCAACGCATCAATGACGTTGATAAACCCGTCAAAGTTTACTTTAACCGTATGGTCAATCTCAATGCCCAGCAAATGCTCTGTAGCATCAGTAATCAGTGGAATTCCGCCAAATGCCATAGCATGATTAATTTTATCTTTGCCGTGTCCTTCAATGGCTACACGGGTATCTCGCGGAATAGAGAACAAGGACACTTCTTTATCATCAGGGCGAATGGTAGCCACGATAATCACATCGGCACGCGCCTGACTTTCCCCTTCTCGTTCGTCACAGCCCAGCACCAGAATATTAATGTTGTTGAGCATTTCTTTTTGTGCATCACTCAAGCCTTCATGCGGGTCCGGCAAAACAAGCCTTGTTACCGTATAACCGCACCACAAACCACCGGCAAGCATTACCAAAAGCAGCAGCAATGTCAGGATTGGATGGCGTTTTTTACGTTTTTTCTTTTCCTTTTTGTCAAACTGCAAATCCGGTTCCGACTCCGGTTTTTCCGATTTCATATACCATGCATCATCCAGAGTGCGCCCTGCTTTATCGCAACCAATGGTCAATTCCAAATCCTCCGTTTCTTTGCTGACAAAGATTCCGGATCGATCTGTTTTTTGCGGTTTTTCTTTTTTCACTTTTTCTTTTTTAACTTTTTCTTTTTTTAATTTTTCGTTTTTATGGCGGTCACTGCGCGAAGGAAAATGCTGCTCCTCCATGGGTTCCCCTCCTTATATTCAATAACATACAATGCTGGTGAAACTACTTCTTGATATTCCGACAGGCAGGAGCCTATCAGCCCGTTCATTATAACACAAAAAAATAGAATGTACAATCATTGTGCCTTTATCTGCAAAGAAAAAGCGCAGAGTGTATCTGCGCTTATATCTGTTATACAGTTGCTGCTGCATCTTCTTCGTGAATTCGTACAATATCAGCACCGATGGACTGAAATTTTTCAATTAGATTTTCATAGCCGCGATCAATATGATGCAGCTCTGTAATTTCAGTCTGTCCGTCAGCTGCCAGCGCTGCAATAATCAATGCCGCACCGGCACGTAAATCGGTAGCCTTTACTTTGCATCCGGTCAAGCGAGATACCCCTTCTACGATGGCACTGCGCCCGTCGGTCTTGATATTGGCTCCCATTCGGCGTAATTCATCGGCATGCATAAAGCGGTTTTCAAAGATGGTTTCTGTAAAAATACTGGTACCGTCCGCTACACACATCAATGCCATAAACTGTGATTGCATATCGGTAGGAAATCCGGGATACGGCAATGTTTTGATATCAGCCGCGCGAATAACTTCCGGCCCGATAATGCGTAAATTGCTGTCTTCTTCGCGGATTTGCACGCCGCATTCCTCCAGCTTCGCCAAAAGCGGCTTTACATGGTCAACAATTACGTTTTTCACCAACAAGTCACCGCCGGTAATGGCAGCCGCAATCATATAGCTGCCGGCCTCGATACGGTCGGGAATAATGGTGTATTCTGTGCCGTGCAGTTCTGCTACACCTTCTATTTTAATCACCTTCGTACCAGCCCCGCGCACGATAGCGCCCATACTGTTGAGGAAGTTGGCTAAATCTACAATTTCCGGTTCTTCCGCTGCATTTTCAATAACGGTGATGCCATCTGCCAGCGTAGCTGCCATCATGATATGTTCGGTAGCACCGACGCTTGGGAAATCCAGATAAATACGGCTTCCCTTGAGCCGTCCGCTGTTTACAACGGCATCCATATCTCCATGATCGATGCAAATGGATGCACCCAATGCTTCCAGTCCTTTCAGATGCAAATCAATGGGTCTTGTGCCGATGGCACATCCGCCCGGCATGGAGATTTTTGCTTTTCCGAATCGAGCCAAAAGCGGCCCCATAATTTGCACACTGGCACGCATTTTCTGGATATAATGATAGGGTGCAGGTACACTGCTGACATTGCGGCAGTCAATGGTCATCGTATGGTCTTCAAACTGAACAGATGCACCAAGCACTTCCAGAATTTCTTTCATAATTCTTACATCAGATAAATTTGGTACATCATGCAGGATGGTGATATCTTTGGAGAGCAATGCCCCTGCGATTATCGGCAGCACAGCATTTTTTGCTCCGCTAATGGTTACTTCACCGCGAATGGTATTTCCGCCGGTTACAATAATTTTATCCAAAAGTTCGCCCCCTTTT
>JAGARS010000231.1 GCA_017622155.1 Peptococcaceae bacterium | reverse complement strand
TGTGGTGAACCGTCTTGGAAACATCTAACCGTGGATTGACTGCTTATTTTTGCCAAGAAGATGACATGAGCAGTATTGAAAAATATCTGCATTTAAGTCAGAAAAAAGTTTATAAAAAAGGGGACAGAATTTTCACGATTGGCGAAAAAATTCCGTATCTGTATTATTTGAAATCCGGAAAAGCTGGACGGCTAATTTCCACAATCAATGGCGCAGAAAAATACGTAAAAGTTGTATGTGATGAAAGCATTTTGGGTGAAGTTATTTTTTTTAAACAGATCGAAAATTCTGGAGTATTTGTTGCAATCGAAGATTGTGAATGTTATTTATTTGACGAAAACACTGTATATAAAGTACTGTTGAAAGATGAACAAATTATTCGCGATTTCATTCAATGGTTTTGTAATCGTATGAGTGCGTTAAGCTACCAAGTAAGTGATAGTCTTATAAAAGATCCACACTATCGCATTTGCAAGTTTCTATTGGATTATGTGAAAGAGTTTGGTGTTTACAAACCAAATGGTCAATATGAATATAACGGCAAACTATCTCATTATGATATTGCAAAATATTTAGGTATGAACCGTGTTTCTGTTACAAATGTAATGAAAGAATTGCAAGAAGAAGGTATCATTATAAAAGAACGCAATAAATTAGTTATTTTAGATATGGAGTATTTAGAACAGCTATAATAATACTTAAAACTGTATATGTTATATAAGAAAAGAGGAATTCGCCTAATTCTGTGACGGATTCCTCTTTTTTATTATTTTAACCTATATACCCGTTTGCCGTTCTGGTAAGTAGCCTCAATTAGTTCTTCTAAGCTGATACCGCGCAGTTCTGCAATTTTGGCAGCGGTATGCTGCACCAGCATTGGTTCGTTGCGTTTACCGCGGAATGGAACCGGCGCCATATATGGACAGTCGGTTTCAATCACCAGATATTCTAATGGAATGGCTTGTGCCACTTCTACAGCTTTGCGTGCATTTTTAAATGTGACAGGGCCTCCCAGGCCAATATAAAATCCCATTTTGATGACTTCCATAGCCATTTCAACGCTGCCGGAAAAGGCATGTAGAATACCGCCGGCTTCTTTGGCGTTGGTACGTTTCAGGATTTCCAGTGTATCACCGTGGGCTTCTCTGTCATGAATGACGAGAGGCTTGTGCAATTGTTTTGCCAAATCAATGTGCTGCTCGAACAGCACTTTTTGCGCATCTTTGGTGGAAGTGTCCCAGTAGTAATCAAGGCCGGTCTCGCCAATACCCACTACTTTCGGATGTTCTGCCAATCGGCAAATCATGTCCCATCCTTCCGGTGTATAGGTTTTTACATCCTCCGGATGCAGACCCACTGCGGCGTAAAGTTTGTCGTACTGTTCGGCCAGTGCCACAGTGTGCGGGCAGTCCTCCAGATTGCAGCCGATGTTTACCACCAGTGCCATATTGTCATAAATATTCCGGATAACCTGCTCGCGGTCATCGTTGAATTGATCATCCAGAATATGTGCATGTGTGTCAAATAAATTCATCATAGCGAATCCTTTCGCTTAGCATACAGTTGCGCCGGAAGGAATATCTTCATGGGTTACCTGCAGTACCTGCAGCAGGCTGTCGTCGTCTGTTGCTGCGGACAACAGCATACCGTGGGACATAATACCGCGGATTTTTTTCGGTGCCAGGTTTGCCACCAGTACCAGTTTTTTACCTACCAGTTCTTCTGGGCTTTCATAGAATTTTGCGATGCCGGATACTACGGTGCGGATTTCATCGCCCATTTTCAGTTTGAACTGCAGCAGTTTATCGGCTTTTTCAACTTTGCTGCATTCCAGTACTTCTACAACACGCAGGTCAAGTTTTGCAAAATCATCATATGTGATTTCTGCTTTGCCTTCTGCAGGTTCTTCCTGTTTTGCTTCCGTTTTTTCTTCTTTTTTCGTTTCTTTTTTTGCTTCTGCTTTTGGCGCTTCAGTTTTCACTTCTTCTTTTGGCAAATCCAGAGATTTTGGATCGATACGAGGGAAGATGGCTTCTTTTTTGCATACTTTTACGCCGGTTTCCACATTGCCCCAAGTGCAGCCGTCAGCCCAGGTGCGGCCTTCCAGCTGCTGTCCTGTCTGTTCTGCTACTTTGCCAGGTACCAGCGGCATAAATGGAGCCAACAGAATGGTGCTCATACGGATGCATTCCATCAGATTATACAGTACAGTGCCCAGGTCAGCCTTTTTATTTTCATCTTTTGCCAGTACCCAAGGCGCTGTTTCGTCGATATATTTATTTGCACGGCTGATTAAACGCCAAATGCTAGCCAGCGCATTCGGGAAGTCCATTTTTTCTAAATATGCAGCAGCGTCAACACCGACAGTTTCAGCCAGTGCTTTCAGTTCGGCATCAAATTCGCTTGCCGGTGTTGCGGCAGGAGCTGGTACAATGCCGTCGAAGTATTTGTCAATCATAGCTACAGAACGACTTACCAGATTACCATAGTCGTTGGCCAAATCGATGTTGATACGGTTTACCAGCGCTTCTTCGGAATAGTATCCATCAGAACCTGTAGAGATTTCACGCAGCAGGAAGTAGCGAATCGCATCTACACCGTATTTATCCAACAGTACATTTGGATCTACTACGTTGCCTTTGGACTTGGACATTTTTCCGCTGTTTAACAGAACCCAGCCGTGACCGAATACCTGTTTTGGCAGAGGCAGGTCTGCTGCCATCAGAATGCATGGCCAGATGATTGCATGGAAACGTGCAATATCTTTCCCAACTAAATGAATATCTGCCGGCCAGAATTTCTGATATAAATCATCATTGTCGGTGCCGTATCCCAGAGCGGAGATATAGTTGGTCAATGCGTCAAACCATACATAGATTACATGTTTGTCATTGATTGGTACCGGAATCCCCCAGTCAAATGTGGTACGAGAGATACACAGGTCTTCCAAACCCTGTTTGATAAAGTTGATCATTTCATTGCGGCGTGCAACCGGCTGAATAAAGTCCGGATGTTCATCGATATACTGCAGAAGCTGATCCTGATATTTGCTCATTTTGAAGAAGTAGCTTTCTTCTTTGATAAGTTCTGTTGGACGGCCGCAATCCGGGCAGTTGCCGTCTACCAGCTGACGTTCGGTAAAGAATGTTTCGCAAGGTGTGCAGTAATGACCTTCATATTCTGATTTATAAATGTCGCCTTTTTCATAAATAGTCTGGAAAATTTTCTGTACCACTTCCATATGGCGTGGCTGTGTGGTACGGATAAAATCGTCGTTGGAAATCAGCAGGCGTTCCCATAATGCCTGGAATGTTGCCACAATTTTATCGGTGTATTCGATTGGGGTAACACCTTCTGCTTTTGCGACACGTTCGATTTTCTGACCATGTTCGTCAGAACCGGTTAAAAAATAAGTTTCGTAACCCTGCATACGTTTGTAGCGAGTCATGGTATCTGCCATAACAGTGCAATATGCATGTCCGATGTGCAGATTGGCGCTTGGATAATAAATCGGTGTGGTAATATAAAAACGTTTTGGTTCATTTGTGCTTTCTGGCATGAAAGAATCCTCCTTTATTCAATGCAAATACAATTTGCAAATAAGCTTAAAATAAAATAATGAAAAGCATTTTTATACTGTGTGAAATCAATACAAATATAATGAAGCTTTAACTTATAGTATAAGAAAAAAACAGCCTTGCAGTCAAGCAGTTTCGGGATATTTTTCTGAAATTGTCATGAGAATATGCAGTTCGATTTTTTTCGACAATTTTTAACAAATTATTACACGATTTTGTGAATTTGGTTGACGCACTGTAGAAAAAATGGTATTATGGGTACAACACATACAGAGATTGTAAGTTGTATGCATATTGTATTGGGGAGGATATTAAATATGAAATCCACAGGTATTGTACGTAAAGTTGACGAATTAGGTCGTGTAGTTATTCCAATCGAATTAAGAAGAACACTGGGCATTGAAGAAAAAGACGCACTGGAAATTTACACAGACAACGAAAAAATTGTTCTGAAAAAATATGAACCGGCTTGTATCTTCTGCCAGAGTGCTGACGAAGTACAGAACTACAAAGGTAAACTGGTTTGCTCTGAATGCGTGAAAAAAATGGTTGAAAATCTGGAAAACGCTAGCGACATTATCTGATTTTTGAATAATATGAATGATAACCGAGATAGAGATTCTGTCTCGGTTTTTTATTTGTAGTTTGTATAGCTTGGCAATAAATAGCTGCTATACAGAAGAGAATACAAAATACATGTACGGCATGCAGAGGTGTTTTTACAAGCAATGCAGAATAGAACAAACAAGGTTATTCTGCCATTGATATTGATAGAGATAGAACAGGAGGGCTTGTTGATGACAAAAAATGAACAGTTAATTAATTACATAGCCAAAAAAGCTGTCACTTGCGAAAGCAATTGCCGGATTGATTATAAATTGTATGATGAATTTGGTGTCAAAAAAGGATTGCGCGATGAGAATGGGAAAGGGGTGCTGGTAGGGCTTACCAACATTTCGCACATTCATTCGTTTGTAGAAAATGAAGCAGGCGAACGGGTGCCATGTGAAGGGAAGCTGTGGTATCGCGGCTATGACATTATTGATTTGGTACGCGGCTTCCGTGAGGAAGGGCGTTATGGCTTCGAGGAAGCAACATATCTGCTTTTGTTTGGCAATTTGCCTAATGAAACGGAATTGTCCAACTTTAAACAAGTATTGGGCGGAATGCGTCGTCTGCCAAAAAGTTTTACCAGGGATGTCATTATGAAAGCGCCAACGAAAGACATTATGAACAGTTTGTCAAGAAGTGTGCTGACATTGGCTTCTTATGACGAGGATGCTGCAGATTTGAGCATTGAAAATGTTCTGCGTCAGTGCATGATGCTGATTAGTGTATTCCCAATGATGGCGGTATATGGATATCATGCATATAATCATTATTTGCATGATGACAGCCTTTATATTCATCGTCCGGATCCGGATTTGAGTGCGGCAGAAAATATTCTGCGTATGCTTCGTCCGGATAAACAGTATACCGATTTGGAAGCGCATGTATTGGATATTGCACTGGTATTGCATATGGAACATGGCGGAGGTAATAATTCCTCATTTACGACTCATGTTATTACATCAGCCGGTTCTGATACGTACTCTGTAGTTGCGGCAGCATTATCTTCTTTGAAAGGGCCAAAGCATGGCGGTGCCAATATCAAAGTAATTGAAATGATGGATGACCTGAAAGCGAATGTTTCTGATATTACGGATCGTGAACAGGTACGCGATTATCTGCAGCGCTTGGTAGACAAAAAAGCATTTGACGGAAAAGGCTTGATTTATGGCATGGGGCATGCGATTTACAGCATTAGTGATCCACGTGCCAAAGTATTCAAAGGTTATGTAAAGCAGCTGGCAAAAGAAAAGAATCTGGAACAGGACTATGCACTGTATGAAATGGTAGAAGAAATGGCACCGGAGATTATTGCCGGCAAGCGCAAAACTTCAAAAGAAATCAGCGCCAATGTTGACTTTTTCAGCGGTTTTGTGTATCGTATGCTGGATATACCGGAAGAATTATATACGCCAATTTTTGCTATGGCTCGTATTGTAGGCTGGAGTGCGCATCGATTAGAAGAACTGGTAAATGCAAATAAAATTATTCGCCCTGCATATGACAGTATTGGTGATGAACGTAAATATTGTGCAATGGATGAACGGTAATCAAAAAAATAAAACTAAAAAACTCCAAAATGCATTTCTTCGTCCCTCGTTCCCTGGACATATTCTTGATTGTACAGCTTTGTTGCACTTTGTGCACCACGCTCCGTACAATCTGCGAATTTGTCCATGTCAATCTCGACGTGAAGAAATCATTTTGGAGTTTCGTTTTTATGATTCGTTATAAGAATCAGTTTATCTGTTATCTACTTTTTCCGGATACAAATCGTGATTCGCAAGACGATTCCAAGCAACATCTTCCCATTTGGTTCCTGGTCTGCCGTAGTTGCAGTATGGGTCAATGGAGATGCCGCCGCGTGGAGTGAATTTGCCCCATACTTCGATATACTTTGGATCCATCAGCTGAATCAGATCTTTCATAATAATATTCACGCAATCTTCGTGGAAATCTCCATGATTCCGGAAACTAAAGAGATATAATTTCAGGGATTTGCTTTCCACCATGCGTTCTCCCGGTACATAGGAAATATAAATCGTGGCGAAATCCGGCTGGCCTGTCATAGGACAAAGACTGGTGAATTCCGGGCAGTTGAATTTAACAAAATAATCGTTTTCCGGATGTTTATTTGGAAAGGTTTCCAGTACTTCCGGTGCATGATCGCTGGAATATACCGTTTTTTGATTGCCCAATTGGGTGACTCCTTGCAGTTCTTCGGCAGAACGGCCTGACATAAAGCAACACTCCTTTGTAATAGTCATATTACCTGTAACTATAACAAATTCATTTCTGTTTCGCAAGACTCTATGCAGGGAAAACAACAAAAAAGAGGAAGTAACATATTAGAATCTATATGAAAAGAAGGAGTGCATGTTATGGGCCTGTTTGGAAAAGACAATAAACTGTCAGTACCTGCTGCAATGATTTCAGCAGTGGGGATTGCAGGCACTGTTTTATGGCAGAAAAAAGATTGGGTAAAGTGTGTGGCAAGTTTGCACAAAAATCCGGCCGGCTGGGTTTTGATGAGCCGTGAACCGGAAGTATACATCACCAAAGCTACGGATGACGGGAAGGCAGGTTTGTTTGAATATTTATCTACCAGTCAGTGGCATTTGGCGGATCAGATTGCAGATGGTTTTTTCTGGCTGAATGAAAATGAAGAGATTCTGCTGCTGCGTCAGAAAAAAGTGATGAAAGATTACTGGCAATGGACCGCTTCTCGGCCGTTTTTTGCAGAGACAGCAGCCAAACAAGATGATGAAACAAAAAATGACTTGGATATTGAATTAGAAGCAGAACTGTAAAATGAAAGTACCGAAAATGTATTTCTGCGGCTCCGTTTTTTGGAGGGTGTGGCAGAAATCATTTTCGGTATTTTTTATAAGGATTCTTTTAGATAATTTTGAAGACCGAGATAAATTGACCAGGCGAGTTGTTCTTGATAAGTGCTGTCTTGTAGATGCTTAGCTTCTTCCGGATTTGACAAAAAACCGCATTCTATAATGACGGTTGTGGCAGCAGCGTTTTTGAAAAGATAGGTGTCTTCACGAGGCAATGCTTCTCGTACATTGCCTTCCAATTGCTGATTCAGCATATTCTGGATTGACTTTGCTAAAGCTTGGCTTTGTTCATCTTCGGGATTGTAAAAAACTTGCGCGCCAAACCATTTCTCGTTTGGGATACTGTTGCAATGAATAGAAAGCATATAATCGGCGTGACTGTCTTCGGAAATTTGCACACGCTGTTCCAAATCTGCTCTTTGCTGCAGCAGCAGTTTTTCCTTCTGGGCTGTATCAGGAACCAAATCGGTATCTGTGCGCCGCGTCATAAGTACATTTGCACCGGTTTCTGTCAAATATTGTTCTACTTTTAGCGCAATTTGCAGATTAATATCTTTTTCCAGAATGTTGTCGTCATTAACACGTCCCGGAAAAGTGCCGCCGTGGCCGGGATCGATCAAGATTGTCTTTTCTGCCAATACCCAGGAAACGGTTGGTTCTATGCGATTGGGCGCAGAGAGGACAGCATATATACCGATTGACAAAAATAAAGCAGAAACTACAATTACAGAAATAAAACTTCGCCGTTTGAAAATAAAAAACATAATAAACGCTCCTTTCCGGAAATAGCGAGTGTTTTTCTTTATAGATATGCACAATCCTATGAAACATGCTATAATAAACAAAATATTAAATTGATGAATTCGTGTAAGGAGAAATGATGTATATGCAAATTACAATGCCGGCAAGTTCAACAGATTTGATAGAAGCAGTGTATATTCATATTCCGTTTTGCGTGAAGAAATGCAACTACTGTGATTTTTTGAGTTTTTCGCATGGAACGAATACAAGTGAAGTGATGAAACAATATATACAAGCATTGATTGTTGAGATGCAGCTGGCAGCGGAACGCTATACTGTAAAAGCAAAAACGATTTTTATTGGCGGTGGAACACCGAGTGTGTTGTCTGAGGATTTGCTGGAGAAACTGCTGTCAGCAGTGCAGCAGTATTTTGTGACAGAGTGCCTGCAGGAATATACTGTGGAATTGAATCCCGGCACAATAACATCCCGGAAACTGCAAGTGATGAAACAATACGGGGTCAGCCGACTTTCTATTGGTGTGCAAAGCGATAATGAAGCCCAGTTATGTTTATTGGGGCGTATTCATACATTTGAACAGGCAAAAGAAGCTGTAAGTCTGGCACGTCACGCTGGATTTACCAATATTAATTTGGATTTTATGTATGGTATTCCCGGCCAGACCGTGGAGGCATGGACCGCTACTTTGCACAATGCTATGGCACTTCATCCGGAGCATTTGTCTCTCTATCAGTTGAAAATAGAAGAAAATACAGTATTGTATCAATGGCTGGAAGACGGGAAAATAGAAGAATTTGATGACGAAACGGCACTTGCGATGTATCGTACAGCACAGGCATTACTAGAGGCAGAAGGGTATCATCAATACGAAATTTCTAATTATGCAAAGGATGGATATGCAAGTTTGCATAATCAGGTATACTGGCGTACAGATAATTATCTGGGTATTGGGTTAGGCGCATGCAGCTGGGTGAGACCAAATCGGTGGAACAATTATTTTGATATGGAAGCCTATTTGCAGGCGATACAGAACAATCATCTGCCGATGCAGGAAGCCGAATGTCTGACTTTGCAAGAACAGATGGAAGAAACCGTGTTTATGGCATTACGTATGAATGCCGGACTTTCTAAATCTTTGTTTACAGCACGGTTTGGCTGCAGTGTGGAAGAACAGTTTGCAGAGGCCGTCAAAACCTGTAAAGCAAATGGGTGGCTTGCAGAAACAGAGGATTGCTATATGCTTACCGAAGAAGGTCGTGTGCTTGGCAATCTGGTATTTGTAGAGTTTATGCAGTAATTTATCTGGAATTTGTGAAGATACAAGAGAAGGACTTGCAAATAAAATAGAAAAGTGATATGATAAACGCAACATCTGGTTTCGAAAACTAGATGTTGCGTTTTTGCGTTTTGCACATGAGAAAATAAATAAAATTGGAGGAATGGATATGACGCGGTATCTTGTAAAAGCCAGAGAACCTATGAGCAGTTTGACGCATTTGATTGGTGCAGTATTTTTTGCTATAGCCACAATCCTTTTGGTTGTGAAAACATTACTGGAACCGCACTGGACGGCTAAAGTGCTAGTGGGAGTTATCCTGTTTGGCATATCCTTGGTTGCATTGTATATCGCTAGCTCTGTGTATCATTATGCAAATGGTTCTGCGCGTAAACTTTTGATTCTTCGTAAACTAGATCATGCTATGATTTATGTGCTGATTGCAGGCACCTACACACCGATTTTACTGCAGTATATGGCAGGCGTGAAAGGCTGGGCATTTGTGGCCGGTATCTGGGTTTGTGCATTACTTGGCATTGTGATTAAGCTATGCTGGTTTGGTGCACCGCACTCGGCACAGGGCCGCGCCTGTCCTCGGTGGAGCAAGGCGGCACACAACCCCTTGTCTGTTGGCAGG
>JAGARS010000230.1 GCA_017622155.1 Peptococcaceae bacterium | reverse complement strand
CTTTTTCGCTTGCGTTTTCATATGCTGTGGTGCCCTAGATACTCTTGGGTGCATTTCGTTATTCTCAGGCCAATTTAACGCGCTTCAGACAATTTCTATAAAAAACTCCACACTGCAAAAAATTTCTGCATGTGCGGAGTCGTTTTCGGATCGCTATTATATTATTCTTCTGTCAAATTTTTGATTGCATCGCTCAAAGCTGCAAACTCTGCCACGCTTAATGTTTCACCGCGGCGTGCACCATCAATTTCGCACTGCTGCATTGCCTGCTGTACTACAGCATTGTCATAGCCCAGTACTTTCAGCGCATTGTTTAATGTTTTGCGGCGCTGTCCAAATGCAGCTTTTACAACTTTATGAAACAGCTCTTCGTCCTGTACAATGATTGGCTTTTCCACCCATGGTTTGATATCTACCACAGCGGAATCCACATCAGGCTGCGGCACAAACATATGACGCGGCACAATAAATGCATTGCGTACGGAACCATAATAGTTTAAGGAAACAGTAATTGCGCCGTAGTCTTTTTTGCCCGGCTGTGCAGCAAAACGTTCAGCCACCTCTTTCTGCACCATAATCACAATGCGGTCGATAGAGAAGCCTTGTTCTAAAAAGTGCATGACCAGTGGTGTGGTGATATAGTACGGCAGGTTGGCAACCACTTTGCATCTGTGTGGTGCGCCCAGTTTTTCGACAATCAGTTCATCCAGATTCATATCTAGTGCATCACCCTGTACCAGATAAAAATTGTCGAAGCCTTCCATGGTCTCCTCAATAATCGGAATCAAATCCGTATCAATCTCAATGGCGATAACTGCTTTGGCGTGCTGCGCCAATGCTTTTGTTAATGTGGCAGCGCCGGGGCCTACTTCGATGACAACATCGTCCGGTCCTACTTCGCCGGCATCCACAATTTTCTGCAGCAGATTGCCGTCGGTGATAAAGTTTTGGCCGAATTTCTTTTTAAATTTAAAATTATGTTTGTGTAAAGTATCTTTCAGGTTCATAACATCGCCTCGATTTCTTCTCTTGGAATCTGATAACTGTTCAGCTTTTTCACCAGCTGTTTGGCATTGCAGTGACCGATGGAGAGCTTGTCACACAGCTTTGCACGGCGCTGGGCGCTATCCGGCAGCCCGGCCAGGCCCCACTGCACAATGTCGTTCAGGTCATACTCTATTTCATATTCCTGATGCTCTGCCTTTGCTGCATTCAGTGCACGGAGAATTGCTTCCGGTGACGCATATTCCACGCCCAGTTTGCCTGTTTTCGGGCAGCGTGCTTCCTCTTTGGTAATGTAGGCATGTTTGCAGCCCGGTACATTGTCTTTCAGGATATGGCGAATTTTGCCGCCCGGGAAATCCGGATCGGTAAATACAATAACACCGCGGCGTTCGGCCAGCGCTTTGATTTCTGCTATTTTATCTTTTGTGAGGCCAAGGCCTGTAGTGATAAGAATATCCGCTTCTACCGCACGGCGTAATGCACTCACATCGTCCTTGCCTTCTACTACAATTACTTCTTTAATTTTGGGTTTGCTCATAACAATTCCTCGCATGAAAATATAATACAGATATTATACCGCATTCGGTATCATGTAGAAAGTGCAAATGCAAAAGAAATTATTTATTTTGCTGATGATAAACAAGAAATATAGCACTTTTTTCATTGTTTGCACATCCGTAACATGATATAATATTAACTTAAGCGGTAATAAAATTGTATTTTTATACCGCAAAAGAAATTGTGATTTCATATGTTTGGATAGAAAGAGGTGCAGTTATGAGCTATCGTGCACTGTATCGTGTGTTTCGTCCACAGACTTTTGCTGAAGTGCGTGGGCAGGATCATATCAGCACAACCTTGAAAAATGCAATATTGACCGACCGATTGGCACATGCTTATCTGTTTTGCGGGCCTCGCGGCACAGGGAAAACCAGCTCGGCTAAGATTTTAGCCAAAGCAGTGAATTGCCTGAACTTGCAAAATGGCGAGCCGTGCAATCAGTGTGAAAGCTGTAAAGCTATCAACGCAGAAAGCTTTATGGATGTAATGGAAATCGACGCAGCCAGCAACCGCGGCATTGATGAAATCCGTGAACTGCGGGATAAGGTGCGTTTTGCGCCTTCTCAGGGCAAGCGCAAGGTGTATATCATCGATGAAGTGCATATGCTGACAAATGAGGCATTCAATGCATTGTTAAAAACACTGGAAGAGCCTCCGGCGCATGTATTGTTTATTCTGGCCACTACAGACCCGCAGAAGATTCCGCTTACAGTATTGTCACGCTGTCAGCGGTTTGATTTCCGCAAAATTAATACGGTGGAGATTCGCAATCATCTGGCGGATATTGTGAAAGAGGAGGGCGTTGCGATTTCCGATGAAGCTTTAAATGCCATTGCACGAAAGGCTGCCGGCGGTATGCGTGATGCCATCAGCGTGCTGGATCAGTGTATTGCGTTTGCCGGTGAACATATCGAGCTTTCCCCTGTGGAGCTGGTATTGGGTACGGTTAGTGAAGAATCTACAGCGCTGCTTTTGGATGCAGTGGTAGCACAGGATTACAGCAAAATGTTTTCTCTGCTTCATGATTTTGTGCAGCAGGGTAAAGATATCAAACAGATTATGCGTGACTGCGTGCAGTACTGCCGTCAATTGCTGCTGCTGAAAGTAGCACCGCGGGAACAGCTTGTGGAGTTGCCGCAAAACTGTATGGAGCATGCTCAGGAGCAGGTGAAGAATCTGCCTGTAGAGTTTTTAGGCCGTATGATCAACCGCCTGGCAGAGGCTGAGAAAGATTTGCGCTATTCTAATCAGCCGCAGATTATTCTGGAGGCGGCGCTGGTGGATATTATGCTGCAGGGTACGGAGCCTGTTGTTTCCCAGCCTGCAGTACAGCAGAGCGCGGCCAAACCATCCGGTGCACAGCGCAAAACTTCCCAAGAGGCACAAGCGGCTCAGCCGGTACGCAAGCTCATTGCCAGTGAAGAACTGCTGCAGCAGTGGACAGAAGTGATGGCGCAAATTCGAGGAAAGAGCGTGAAGCTCCATGCCTTTCTGGCAGAGGCCAAACCGGCTGCATTTCAGAACGGTGAACTGATTTTGCGTTTCCCGCATCAGTACAAGTTTCACTATAACACCGTTAGCCAGGAAGATAATTTGCGTTTAATCGGTCAAGTGGTAGGGCAGCTTACAGGGGCTCCGGCAAAAGTAATTGCCGAATTGGAAAATGAAGCAGGGCATATCAAACAGGAACTGACCTTGGAACAGGAGGTTCGTAAAATGTTTGGCGATGTTCCAATCGAAATCCTGTAGGGGACGACGTCTCGGCGTCCCGTCAAAAATTATGCTCGCATCATACGCGTTGCCGGATCATTTGATTATTTTTGGCTCGGATACCATCACCTTCGCCTGCAAATAATCAAATATCGCGGCACCGCTATGTGGGGGTGCTCGCTCAAAAATCATCAATTAAAAAATGTTTCACGTGAAACATTTTGTGATAATAAAATTAAAATATATATTTTTTAGGAGGACTCTAAAATGGGTGCAAATATGCAGAAAATGATGAAACAGATGCAGCAGATGCAGAACAAAATGAACAAATTACAGGAAGAACTGGCACAGACTCCTGTAGAAGCTACAGCCGGCGGCGGTGTAGTAAAAGTAGTGGTTAACGGTGCCAATGAAGTGCTGGCAGTAGAAATCAATCCGGAAGTGCTGGATCCGGACGATCCTGAAATGGTGCAGGACCTGGTAATGGCTGCTGTGAATGAAGCATTGCGTAAAGCACAGGATATGGTAAATACCGAAATGGGTAAACTGACAGCCGGTATGAAACTGCCTGGCGGTATGGGTGGCATGTTCTAATGAATGGATATTCCGATGCGTTAGGCAATCTGGTAGACCAGCTGGCAAAACTGCCGGGCATTGGCCGCAAATCTGCGCAGCGTCTGGCATTTCATATTCTGAAACAGCCGGATAAAGAGGCGCAGCTTCTGGCAGATGCCATTCTCACAGCCAAAGCGAAGATTCATTACTGCAGTCGATGCTATAATCTGACTGATAAAGAGCTTTGCCCAATCTGCAGTAATCCGGAGCGTGAACAAAACATTCTGTGTGTGGTAGAGGATGCGCGTGATGTGATTGCGTTAGAGCGTGCGCATCAGTTTCATGGCTTGTATCATGTGCTGCATGGAGCCATTTCTCCCATGGATGGGATTGGTCCGGATCAGCTGAAAATAAAAGAATTGTTACAGCGTTTGCAGCAGTATCCGGCAGAGGAAATCATCATTGCTACCAATACCAGCATTGAAGGCGAAGCTACTGCTATGTATTTGAGCAATCTGCTCAAACCGTTGGGTATCAAAGTTACCCGCATTGCGCAGGGGCTGCCGGTGGGCGG
>JAGARS010000229.1 GCA_017622155.1 Peptococcaceae bacterium | reverse complement strand
CTACTTTACCGCGCGTAGAAGCATATACTTCTTCCTGCAGCATTTCCATAATCACCTTTGCCATGCCTTCCATTGTTTTCAGCACAACATTGCCGGTAAAGCCATCGCAAGTCATAACATCAGCTCGGCCGAAAGGCACATCGCGCCCTTCCAGATTCCCAACAAAATTGAGGTCCGGCATTTCTTTCAAACGCTGATATACAGCCTGTGTCAGCTCACTGCCTTTGGTTTCCTCACTGCCGTTGTTGATAAGCCCAACACGAGGATTTTCCATGCCCATTACACAATTCATATAAATACTGCCCATCTGTGCAAACTGCACCAGATTGTTCTCATCTACGTTTGTATTGGCACCGGCATCCACCAGCAGCTTGCCGCCTTCATAAGTAGGAATAATACACCCGATTGCCGGACGATTTACCCCTTTGATACGGCCTAAACCAAACAGCGCAGACACCATCTGCCCGCCGGTACTGCCTGCAGACACAACTGCATCGGCTGTACCCTCTTTTACCAGACGTGTGGCCACCGTAATGGATGCGTCTTTTTTACGACGATATGCAGTAGCAGGATGATCATCCATTTCAATCACTTCGCTCGCTTCTACAATTTCCAGTTTGGTATAGTCGATTTTCTGATTTTTTTCCGCTTCTTTCAATACAGCTTCAATGGCATCCCGTTTGCCTACCAGATAAAGCTTTTCCATAAAATCATACTGATTCAGAGCATCCAGCCCGCCCAGTACAATCTCCTGCGGTGCATAATCCCCGCCCATTGCATCTAACGCAAGTTTCATGTTTCTTCACTCCTGCATATTATTTATGTTCTTCCAGCCATCGCATAGCACTATATGCAAATATCGCGGCACCTTTTGCCAGAACCGCTTCATCAAACCTTACTTTCGGATGATGCCCCGGGAAAGTATAGCCATCCTGCGGCGTCCCTGCTGCAATTGCCAGCATTACACCCGGCACCTCACGGGTTACAAAGGCAAAATCCTCAGAGCCGCCGGCGCCCTTCATGCCACCGCCGCCGGACATAGCCGCCAGCTCGGCAGTGGTAAATGCACCACGCTCTGTCAGCAATTCTTTTGTATATCTGGCAACACTGTCTGATACATCTTTATCATTTAATAAAGAAGGACAGCCACTGCCAAATATCACTTCCGCTTCTGCACGATACAGCTTTGCCATACCGATAACAATATCTTGAATACGTGTTTTGATATTGGCACGCACAGTTTCATCAAACGTGCGCAAACTGCCGCGAATCACAGCAGTATCCGGAATAATATTGTTGACCTCACCGGCCTGTAGCATCCCAAGTGTCAAAGCCGCCTGATCATACATACTTACTTCGCGCGCATTGATTTCCTGCAAAGCCAATACAATATGCGCCGCCACCGTAATCGGGTCAACACCCAGTTCCGGCTGTGCACCATGACAGCCCTTTCCCTGAATTTTTATTTCAAAGAAATCACATGCCGCTGCGCTTACACCCGGAGACATAATAAGCGGTGTACCCGCAGGGAAAGGCATGCCAGCCGTCACATGCATCATCATACAGGCATCTACCTTTGGATTTTCAAGCACACCGTTTTGAATCATATCATACGCGCCTTCAAAAATTTCTTCCGCCGGCTGAAACATGAATTTGACAGTACCCTCTATTTCATCTTCATATGCTTTCAATATCCGTGCTGCACCCAAAAGCATTGCTGTATGCAAGTCATGGCCGCAAGCATGTGCATACCCATTTTCCGAAGCAAACGCTTCACCCGATTCTTCTGCCATCGGCAAGGCATCCATATCAGCACGCAGCAAGAAAACGCGTCCGGGCTTTTTACCGCCCGCCATTGCCACAATTCCTGCTTTTCCACAATCCTGCGCTGTATAGCCCATGGCTTCCAGTTCACGTTTTACATAAGAAACCGTTTCCTGCAATTCAAATCGTACGCCCGGGCATTTATGTAAATCACGGCGATTGGCAATCATAATATGTTTATCAGTTTCTGCCTTTTGCAAAATCTGTTCGGCATGCATAGCAATCCCTCTTTTCAGGTAAATTGTTATTTCAATATGACATCAAGATATTATAGCATTGTTTACCTCTGCTTGACAACAAAAGTCGCTATAAAAACAAAAGAAAAAACAAAAAAGAAATGAAAAAAATGCTGCAAAAGGCAAAGAAAAAAGACAGTCCGTCGACTGTCTTTTGTAAAAAGTGTATAGCTATATACTTTTAAACTTCGCATGAATTATTCAGCAGCTACAGGATTTTTTGCTACTACTTCACGGCCATTGTAGTAACCGCAAGATGGGCAAACTCTGTGTGGCAGTTTTACTTCATGGCACTGTGGGCATTCCATTGTGCCAGCAGCTGTTAATCTGGACCATGCAGTTCTTTTTCTTCTTGTTCTAGCTTTAGAACGTTTACTTGGTGCTACACCCATTCTTTACACCTCCTCAATCTTCCATCAATGTGGCTAATATAGCCAATCGAGGATCTACCTCGTGCAAATCGCAATCACACTGACCTTGATTCAAATTCTTTCCACACTTTGGACATAATCCGCGGCAGTCTTCCACGCAGAGAATTTTCAGCGGTAATTCTGCCAGAATGCTTTCCCGAACGATGTCCGTGATGTCCAAAGTATCGTTATCATAGATAAAATACTTTTCTTCCACTTCACCAACCGCTAAATGGGAAAAAAGCGATATATCCTTCGCATAGAGCAATTGCTCTGCAAAGCTGCATTCCACCGGGGTTTCAACCGGCTTTAGACAACGGGAGCATACTCCCTTCACAGCAGTGGCAAGCTTGCCGTTCATCTGCAGAAACTGTTTCTCATGAGAAATCTCTGCATCAATTACCAGCGGCTTTGCCAATGACCAGTTTTCATCTTCCAAATCAAATGCACTGACTTCCAGATGGTACCGTTCACTGCTGCCTTTGACACTGCGCACACGGCTAATATCTAAATCTAATGCCATATCGTCACTCCTTACAGAAGCACTGTCAAATGCAATTACTATTTAACCTTTACAATTATATCTATCTAGGCACTGATTGTCAAGAAAATATTGAATAAGAGATAGGTTTGTCTTGCATAAAAGGATTTTGTAACTTAAAATAAAATACATATACTACTTCCATTGCGAGGGGATACTATGCAAACCATTGGCATTGTGGCTGAATACAACCCGTTTCATTGCGGACACCAATATCATATAGAGCAGTCAAAACTGCAATGCCCTGAGGCTGATGGTATCATTGCTGTGATGAGCGGCAATTTTACACAGCG
>JAGARS010000228.1 GCA_017622155.1 Peptococcaceae bacterium | reverse complement strand
ATTTCCAACGCTATGCTCATCAAAGCATTTGACCCGGAAGTGCTGGTGCAGGTAGACAGTGCATGCTGTGCCGGCGTTACCCCTGAGAGCCACCAGAATGCTCTGAATGCCATGAAACAGTGTCAGATTGAAATCCTGTAAGAAAGCGATAAGAATAAGGCTTATAATCAAAAAATACGAAATACGAACCTCTAATATCATTTGTCTGTCCAGCTATAGCCAGACATCTTCCTGGGCTGTTCATCTTTGCCGGACTATCGTCCGTCACGAGTTGAACAGCCTGCGTCGATGTTCCGTCATAGGCGGGACAATTGACAAATATATTAGAGGTTCTGTTGTTTAAACAGCCATTAAAAAAAAAATACAAAAAAGCCCCGGAATATTCCGAGGCTTAATTTTTATTTGCGTTGAGAACCTTACGCTTTTTTGTGCATTCTGTTGTTGATTTCATCGATGATAACAGCGATTGCGTTGTCACCGGAAACGTTACCAGCAGTACCGAAGCTGTCCTGTGTCAGGTACATAGCAATCAGCAGAGTAGCGATAGGGCTGTCTACTGCGATACCGATCATTGGCAGGAATGGCAGAGCGCTCATTACAGCACCGCCAGGAGCACCCGGAGCAGCTACCATAGCAATACCCAGTGTCAGTAAGAATGGGAAGTATACGCCGATGGAGTAGTCTAAACCATTGATGTACAGCAATGCGATGGTGAAACATGTTAAAGCGGTAATACTGCCTGCTAAGTGAATGGTTGCACACAGAGGAACAACGAATTCACGGATCTGTTTGGATACACCGTTTTTCTCAGCGCAAGCTACGTTTACAGGAATGGTAGCAGCGGAGGACTGGGTACCAACTGCAGTCAGGTAAGCAGGAATCTGGTTTTTAATCAGAGTGAACAGATTCTTTTTACCAAAAATACTTGCAATCAGGAACAGTACAAACAGATAGCACAGCTGTAATGGGATGGAAGTCGCGAATACTTTCCCCAACAGACCCATAATGGTTACAATCTGGCCAGCGTATGCAATGTTCGCAAATGTACCTGCAACATAAACCGGCAGGAACGGAATGATAATGGTGTTCAGCACTTTCAGGATAATAGCCTGGAACTCTGTAAAGAAGTTGTACAGTGTTTCGCCTTTGCCCTGGCTGCGCAGATAAGAGATACCGATACCCATTACAAATGCGAATACGATAGCAGCAGTTACATCCAGCATTGGAGCCAGCGGAATGGTGAAGTAAGAGCTCAGCATACCTGCACTTGGGTCGCCTACTTCGCTTGCCAGGTTGCTGCCCAGAATTCTAGGGAACAGGTTGGTAGCCACGATGTATGCAATGGAACCTGCTAAAATAGTGGAGCCATAAGCAATTGCAGTGGTGATACCCAACAGTTTGCCTGCGCCTTGAGCCAGGTCGGCAATCCCGCAGATAACAAAGCTTACGATGATGAATGGAATTACGAATTTCAGGAACAGAGAGAAAATAGAAGACACTGTTACTAAAATACGTACTAAAACTTCAGGTAAAAATAACCCGATGAGAGCACCGGCAACGATACCGATGAGTAACTTGGAAATCAGACCAAGTTTTTTCTTTTCAGCGGTCATGAAAATGATCCTCCTTAAAATGAATTAATAATATCGCTGTTAAAACACAGCCTCTTGATTATAATACAGTATACAGAAAAAAGAAAGAGAAAAATTCTGATAATTGTGATAATTATGCATGTTAAATTTTTATTTTATAGCGTTTTAAATAAGATTAAACGAAAAATGGAATCTTTATAAGATATACATCTGTTTGTTGGAAATGGATGAAAAACAATTATTCCATATATAGAGGACAAAAGTGATGAAGATGTGTCAATTTAATGTAAGTTTGTCTACGATATGGGGATTTTAAGAAAAAGATAATAATTTAAAAGTGTGAGGTGTTTTGAATAATTATTCATTCTATGCATATTGGGTTTAACGCGGCTATGAAAATAGATTATCAAAAGAATTTTCATAAATATTTCATCAATAAAAAAGCAGATAGTTCTATTTTTTTTATCAGAAATATGATAAAATAAGTGGTAATTTGGAGTTTTGTGTCCATTTAGAAAAGGTTTTTATGTTTGAGGTGATTGTAGTGCGAAATTTAGCAGAAGCATTACGGGTAAAAGGCAGTTCTGTATTTGAACTGGTTCATCATACATTCTATGAACGCGATTTTATCTTTTTTGCGCGTCTAACAGCACATTTAAGCAAAATAACAGGCTGTGACGAAAAAGATGCAATGGAGTTTGGTAAGTTGTCTGAATTGTTATATTTATCTTCGTTACTGCATTTTTCTTTGACAGAAGTGACAGAAAATACGGAACAGCTTCGTGCAGAAAAGCAGATGCCGGTGTTGTTGGGAGATTTACTTTACGGACGTTTTATTACTGCATTGACTGAAAGCGGTAAAACAGCCTATTTGCCTATATATCTGGCGTATCTGAAACATTTCAATGTTGATGGTGTAGATGCTCTAGAAGGGCGTATGTCTTATACGATGGACGATGCGGCAGCGCTTCTGGTAGAGAAAACTGCAGAGGTTATGGCACTGTTTACAAAGTGTGCAGCTGAAACACTTCTGGCTGAGGCAAATGTATATCTGCGTAATCATTAGGAAGGCTTAAGAGGAGAGAAGATAAGTTCATTTGCGGCGCTGGAAGCATTGTTGCAAAAAGAATTCAGCCAGGGGGCAATGGTATGTTGAATTTCTTAAAAGTACATGCTGTAAAGAAAAAACTAGAGGAAGTGGAGGCATATCTGGATAAGGTGCTGGATTTTGACCATCCTGAAATGCGTGCTTATGCGTTACGCACGTTACATGCCGGAGGCAAACGTGTGCGGCCATCTCTTACGATTTTAACAGCCAGTATGTTCAAAAACGAAGACAATATTGTTCCGCTTGCAGCAGCAATGGAGCTTTTGCATATGGCATCGTTGATTCATGATGATGTGGTAGACGAAGCGGATACGCGGCGTGGACAAGCTACGATAAACGTGTTAAAAAATAATCGTTATGCAATCCATGTAGGAGATTATATTCTTGCAGAAGCAATTGATATCATTAGCAAACAGCCTAATGCTGATAGACTGCTTGCGATAATGGGTGATTTGAGTGCAGAAATGAGTCTCGGTGAAGTGGAGCAATTGCGTTCTACCTATGATGTGCATCAGACAGTTGCAGATTATAATTATCGTATTGACCGAAAAACAGCACTTTTAATGGCAACAAGCTGTCAGGCAGCTGCAGTGGCATCCGGTGCCAGTGAGGATGAAATCAATCGATTCTATCAAATTGGGTATAATTTAGGAATGGATTTTCAGATTAAAGATGATCTTCTAGATATGACAATTGATTCTGAAAAGCTTGGTAAACCGGCAGGCAGTGATTTGGCACGCGGCATCATGACTTTGCCGACTATTCTGGTACTTGAGAAATCCTTTGCTGAGCGGGATGAATTGATAAATTTGATTGAAAATCGTTTCCCGAAAGGTCAGGCCGATGTAGATAGAGCCATTGCAATTGTTCTAGCACAAAACGGGATTTCAGATGCTGAAGTATATGCAGAACAATACTTGAAGCAGGCTGAAGCGGATATTGCCGCACTTCCTGATTATCCGATGAAAAAAGTGCTGTTAGAAGGCGTGGATTATTTACGCGAAAGGACGTTTTAATATGTCATTTTCTTATCCGGTCACCTTAAATTTAAAAAATCGCTGCTGTATTGTGATTGGGGGCGGAAGCGTTGCATTGCGCAAAGTAAAATCACTTCTGAATGAAGAAGCAAATGTAACGGTGATTAGTCCTGTACTTCATGAAGAGCTGCAGCATTTATATGAAGCACAGCATTCTTTTACATGGATTGCGCAGCCATTTCAGGAAGAAATGTTGAATGGCAGTTTTCTGGTAATTGCTGCTACGAACAATCGGGAAGTTAATCATAGAGCAGCTGTGTGGTGTGAAGCGCATCAAGTGTTGGTAAATGTAGTAGATAGCCGTGAAGAAAGCAGCTTTACGGTTAATGCGGCGGTGCGCCGCGGAGATTTGCTTATTGCTGTTTCTACTGATGGTGCCAGTCCAGCGATTTCCAGAGGGATTCGGATGGAGTTAGAGGCACAGTTCGGTGAAGAATATGCTATAATGCTTGAAATTGCAGAATCTGCCCGTGAAGAGGCAATACGGACGATTCCTGATGAGAAAAAACGACGGGAATTTTTACAGCATCTTGCAGATATGCGTCTACAGGATTTGCTGAAAACAGAAACAAAAGAAGAAGTACAAAAAAGGGTGGAATTATGTCTATCATCTTATTGGGCTTAAACTATAAAAGTGCTCCGGTAGAAATCCGTGAGAAGGTGTCCATGTCTAAATCCAATATCAAACGTAATCTGGAGTATTTACAGCAGATGGAAAGCGTTGATGGTATTGCGGTATTGTCTACCTGCAATCGTACAGAGTTTTACATGGATGCACAAGATGGCAGTAAAGCTGTAAAAGGGTTGATGAAGTTTATCAGCTGGTATAGCAAATGTCCTGTGGATTTACTGGAACAGCATATGTATGTGAAACGAGAACGGGAAGCTGTTGAGCATTTATTTACTGTTGCTGCAGGACTTGACTCTATGATTCTGGGGGAAAGTCAGATACAAGGACAAGTGCAGGATGCATATAATTATGCGTTGGAGTATCATTTGTCTAACAATGTTATCAATACACTTTTGATGAGTGCATTAACATTGGGTAAACGGGTACGAACTGAAACATACATCGACCGCCAGGCAGTATCTATCAGTTCTGCTGCTGTAGAACTGGCAAAACAGGAGCTGGGTACTTTAGACGGAAAAACAGTGCTGATTATTGGTGCCGGAGATACAAGTGAATTGGCGGCAAGACATTTGGTGAGTAACGGAATTACCGGTGTGATTGTAGCCAATCGTACCTTTGACCGTGCGCAGCGTCTGGCAAATGAATTCGGCGGTAAGGCAATTCGTCTGGATCATTTTGGTTCTTATCTGGACAGTGCAGATATTGTAATTAGTTGTACTGCATCACCGAAATATATTATTGAAAAGAAAGATATCGAACATTTGGTGCAAATGCGTAATAAACCACTGTTCTTTATGGATATAGCAGTACCAAGAGATATCGACCCTGCTGTAGCGGAATTAGATAATGTATTTTTGCATGACATTGATGATATGCAGAACGTAGTGGCGCAGAATTTAGAAGGAAGACAGCGCGAGGCGGTAAAAGCAAGAGAGATTGTTGCAGAAGAGCTGGAGAACTTTTTCTTCTGGTTAGATTCTTTGCTAGTAGTTCCGACGATTATAAAATTAAGGGAACAGGCTGAAGAAATTAAACGACGCGAAGTAGAAAAGGCATTGCGTCGTATTGATGATGTGACACCGCGTGAACAGAAAATTATTGAGCAACTGGCTCATTCCATTGTAAGTCAGTGGCTGCATAAACCGATGTATAATCTTCGTTATCTGGCAGGAAGCCATGCAGACCGTATCGACTGTTATATGCGAGCAATTGACGATTTGTTTGGTTTGAACGATTTACAGCCGGAAAGTGCAAATGAGGTGAAAACCGATGAGTAAAAGAGTTGTAAAAGTAGTATCTCGTGACAGTGCTCTAGCAATGTGGCAGACCAAATTTGTGATTGATTGCCTGCGTAAAGTGACGGATGCTTATGAATTTGAAATTGTTTCGCTGAAAACAAAAGGTGACAAAATACTGGATGTATCTTTGGCTAAAATTGGTGATAAAGGGCTGTTCACAAAAGAGCTGGAGGATGGTCTTTTAAGTGGCGAAATGGATTTTGCTGTACATAGTCTGAAAGATATTCCTACCGTATTACCGGAAGGTTTGCAGCTTTCTGCTATGCTGAAACGGCATAATCCTGCAGATGTACTGATTTCCGAAAGATATGATTCCTTCAATGATTTACCTGAAGGAGCCAAGGTTGGCACCAGCAGTTTACGCCGAAAAGCGCAGCTTCTTAATAAACGTCCCGATTTGAATATTCAGGATTTGCGCGGCAATGTTAATACCAGAATGCGTAAATTAAAAGAAGAAAACTTTGACGGTATTATTTTAGCGGCAGCGGGTGTGGAGCGTATGGAATGGAAAGAAGCCATCACAGAAGAGCTCTCTTACGATTTATGCCTGCCAGCGGTAAGTCAAGGTGTAATTGCAGTAGAAACCAGAAGCGATGATCCGGAAATCATTGCTCTGGTACAGCTGATTCATGATAAAGAAAGCGAGATTTGTGTAAACGCAGAACGTGCATTGCTGCGTGCGCTGGAAGGCGGCTGCCAGATTCCAATTGCAGGGCATGCCCATATTGAAGGTCAGGAAGTGGTACTGGATGGGCTGGTAGGTTCTATCGATGGCAGTACGATCATTCGAGATCAGGAACGAGGGCCTGTTGAACATGCTGAACGTGTCGGTGAAGAATTGGCTGCAAAATTATCCGCAAAAGGCGGTAAAGAAATATTAGAACAAATCAGAATGGAGCTGAATCCATGAGTAAAGGGAAAGTATATTTAATCGGGGCAGGTCCCGGCGATATCAAATTGATCACAGTAAAAGGGCTGGAATGTATTCAGAAAGCAGATGTGATTGTATATGACCGTCTGGCAAATCCAAGATTGTTAAGCTATCGTCGTGCCGATGCAGAGCTGATTTATGTGGGGAAATCTCCTGATCGACATACTATGACACAGGACGAAATCAATAAAGTTCTGGTTGAAGAAGGTCTGAAGGGGAAAGTGGTGGCTCGTTTAAAAGGCGGCGACCCATATGTGTTCGGCCGTGGCGGCGAAGAAGGCGAAGAACTGCGTAAAGCAGGGATTGAATTTGAAGAGGTGCCGGGGATTACTTCAGCGATTTCCGTACCGGCCTATGCCGGAATTCCAATTACACATCGCGACTTCACAGCAAGTTTTACTGTTGTAACCGGTCATGAAGAACCAGGCAAAGAAACCAGCAACATCAATTGGCCGCGTCTGGCAATGGATCCGGGTACATTAGTATTTCTGATGGGTGTCGGCAATCTGCCTCAAATCGTAGAGAATCTGGTGGCAAACGGCAAAGATGCCGCAACTCCGATTGCTCTGATTCGCTGGGGTACTCGTCCTGAACAGCGTGTGGTAACCGGCACACTGGCTAATATCGTTGAAGAAGTACAGAAAGCAGGATTAAAATCCCCTGCAATTATTATTATAGGTCAGGTAGTAACCTTGCGCGATACTTTGCGCTGGTTTGAAGATAAACCTTTGTTCGGCAAACGTGTGCTGGTAACACGCAACCGTGAGCAGGCAAGTGTACTTTCTGAAAAACTGGAAAACTTAGGCGCAGAGGCATGGGAGTATCCAACCATCAAAATCCAGGAGCCGGATGATTTGGCTGCGTTGGACAAAGCTGTGCAGGAAGCCGGTAATTATAACTGGATTATCTTTACCAGTGTTAATGGTGTGAAGGTATTTTTTGCACGTATGAAAGCGCAGAAGCTGGATATTCGTGCATTGAAAGATGCAAAAATTTGTGCAATTGGGCCGAAAACAGCAGAAGAACTGGAAGAACGTGGCCTGCTGGTAGATGTGATGCCGGAAGTATTCCATGCAGAAGCTGTGATTGATGCAATGAAAGACCGTATTCAGCCTGGTGACAAAGTATTGCTGCCAAGAGCTGATCTGGCACGTCAGGTGCTGGTAGATAGCCTGGTACAGCTGGGCGCAGAAGTAAATGAAGTCATCGCTTATCAGACTGTAATGGCTGATGAAACAGATACCCAGCTTTTGCTGGAAAAACTGCAGGATAAAGAAATTCATGGACTGACCTTTACCAGCAGTTCTACTGTTACCAATTTCCTGAAATTGATTGGTGATAACCGTGAGTTGATCGAAGGCATTACAGTAGCATGTATCGGGCCGATTACTGCAGAAACTGCAGAGAAAAATGGCTTAAAAGTAGATATTTGTGCTGAAAAGTATACCATTGATGGCTTAGTAGAATCCATTCAGAAGTATTATTCAAAATAGTATTGTCAAAAAATAAAATTAAAGACATAATGATGTGTCTTAGAAAGCATACACAGAAAGCATACACAACGAATGGTTGTGTATGCTTTTTTGCGCGGTTGTAATAAGTTGTTTGCTTATATAAACTGCACTTGCTATAATAGATACAGGTTATATGGCATAGTTTGTATCTATGGCGAAATTGTACGAATTTTTCATTATTTCTTAATAGATTTGTAACAATTCTGAAACATAACCATGATACAATTATGTTGTAGTAATCTCGGTTACTATTCGCTGTGTGTACTGCATAGCGGATCACAAATAATTTATACTTTTGAAAGGGGTAATGTAAGAAATGTTAAGAACAAAAGCATTATCTGAAAAAGTCATCCTGCTGGGTTTGGACGGTCTGGATCCAAAATTCTCCCGCAAAATGGTTGACGAAGGGCATATGCCTAACCTGAAAAAAATCATTGAAAAAGGTTCCGCACGTCATGACCTGCGTCTGTTAGGTGCTGTACCAACCATCACACCTCCAACATGGGCTACACTGGCTACCGATGCATACCCAATGACTCACGGTATCGAAGACTTCAACATCAACTTCGAAGGCGAATTGGCTGTAAACTTCTCCGGTATCTATTCCAAATTCT
>JAGARS010000227.1 GCA_017622155.1 Peptococcaceae bacterium | reverse complement strand
CATGTCAACCTCGACACTGCAGAAAATTGTTGATGTTTTTTATAGAACTTTATAAAACGGCAAAAAGATTGTCATTTCGTTATTATGCCGCCGCCAATTAGCAGATCATTTATATAATACGCCACGCATTGTCCCGGCGTAACAGCTCTCTGCGGTTCAGCAAAAGTCACTGTGGCACTTCCATCGGCATGACGTAAAAGCGTAGCCGGTGCAGCCTGTGCACGATAACGGATTTTGGCTTCCACTGCAAATGGCTGCTCGAACGGCACATCGATGAAATAGTTGTTCTCATGAGCTGTAAGTGTATTGCTCATAAGATGTTCATTATCCCCCAGAATTACCTGATTGCGTTTGGCATCCAGCCGTACAACATAGGCAGGCTTGCCCAGCGCAATTCCAAGACCTTTTCGCTGCCCGATGGTGTAATTTTGAATCCCATCATGATTTCCCAGATAGCTTCCATCAGCATGATATACTTTACCTTTGCGAAAAGCCGATGGCGGCAGTATTTTTTTCAGGCAGTTCTTGTAATCATTATCCGGTATAAAGCAAATCTCCTGACTGTCTTTTTTTTCCGCTACCGACAATCCAATTTCCCGCGCAATATCCCGTACCTGTTCTTTGGTATATGCGCCCAAAGGAAAAATACATTTCTCTACAATCGAAGGATTCACCATTGCTAAAAAGTAACTTTGGTCTTTTTTTAGATCAGTTCCTTTTTGAAACAGTTTGAAACAGCTATTATCTATCGCAGGTGGGCAATCTGTTACATTTACATAATGCCCTGTACTAATAAAATCTGCATCATAGTTTTGCATTTCATCAGCCAAAAGTCCGAATTTAAACGCTTTATTGCACAATATACAAGGATTTGGCGTTCTGCCGGCAGAGTACTCGTTAGCAAACTGTTGTATAATAATATCTTTAAATTTCTCCCTAACATCAATTACAGAAAAAGAAATTCCAAACTGTTTTGCAACAGATTCTGCATCGCTGGCTGCATGCGGGTTTGGGCTAAATTCATCGGGTATCATCAGCATATGAACACCATGCACTTCATAACCTGCCTGCTGCAATAAATATACGGCTACAGAGCTGTCTACTCCCCCACTCATGCCTAATATAACTTTTTTATTGTTAGATGTCATTCCAATGGCCCCCTACTTGATATGATTCATCAGCGGGACGCCGAGACGTCGTCCCCTACTTATCACGTACGTTTTGAATGTAAAATTTTTCGCCTGCCAGATTATCAGGCAGATACTGCTGCGCTACCCATCCTAATGGATAATCATGCGGATACTGATAGCCAATCCCATGCCCTAATTTCTGCGCACCGGCATAATGTGCATCCTTTAAATGATTTGGCACTGCCCCTATTTTACCTGATTGCACCGCAGCCAAAGCATTATCAATGGCTGTGATTACACTATTGCTTTTTGGTGCTTTGGCAACATATAACGCTGCTTCGGCCAATACAATACGTCCTTCAGGCATACCAATAAATTGCAAGGCAGCCGCTGCACTTTGCGCTACTTGAAGTGCTTGCGGATCTGCAAGCCCCACATCTTCAGCTGCATGTACAATAATACGACGCGCAATAAACAGCGGGTCTTCTCCGGCATCCAGCATTCTTGCCAAATAGTATATTGCTGCATCAGGGTCTGAGCCGCGCATACTCTTGATAAAAGCTGATACAATATCATAATGTTCATCACCGGTATTGTCATACACCACTCTAGGACGCTGGATAGATTCTTCTACCACCGATAAATCTATCACACGTACGCCATTTTCATTCGGCTTGCTGGATAATACCGCCAGTTCTAACCCATTCAATGCTACGCGGGCATCTCCCTGCGAACAGTTGCATAAATGCGCAATCGCTTCCGCTGTTACATCCAGTTTATACGCGCCAAATCCACGCTTCAAATCTTTACAGCTGCGATCAATCAGCACTGCAATATCCGCTTTAGACAATGGCTTCAGCTCAAATATCATAGAACGAGACAATAAAGCAGGATTTAAACTAAAATACGGATTTTGTGTCGTAGCACCGATTAATACAATCAAACCCTTTTCTACCCATGGCAGCAATGCATCCTGCTGCCCTTTGTTGAATCGATGGATTTCGTCGATAAACAAAATGGTCTGTTTACCGTACATAGATAAGTTTTCTTCCGCTTTACCTGTTATTTTACGCAGCTCAGCTACTCCATCGGTTACTGCATTTAAGCTTGCATAGAATTTATCGGTTACGTTGGCTATCACCGTTGCGATTGTCGTTTTACCACAGCCCGGAGAGCCATAAAATATCAGAGACGACAATTTATCGGTTTCTATAGCGCGGCGCAGCAGTTTGCCGGGGCCAATGATATGATCCTGCCCCAGTATTTCGTCCAGATTCTGCGGACGCATTCTTTGCGCTAAAGGCGCATTTTTATTTAATGTATCTGTTTTCTGTATATCAAACAATGACATGCTATCACCTGATTCATGTATTTTTATACGAAACTGTTCTCTCTGTTATTGTATCTTACTTTAGATTGCGACACAAGATTTATCTTTTATATCAGTTGAATTGGTTTCAAAGAAAATATATTCGGGTATATAGTATTATCTAAAACTATTTGTTTTTCATACTGTACGATCAGAAAGGAGTTTTGACTATG
>JAGARS010000226.1 GCA_017622155.1 Peptococcaceae bacterium | reverse complement strand
CCGGAAAATATGCATAATCCATACTAACGAGCGCCTCCTTCCTTGCGATCCATTGCTTCCGCTTTTTCAATCAGATTCTTAATTTCATCAATATTGCTGGATTTATAAGGCATCAGCTTCAGTTTGCGATGTGCCAGATATGGTACCCCAAAGGAAGTATCCTGAAAGATATTGCCGGTTACCACATTGCGGCCTACAATCAGCCCGGGCTCATACATACGGCCCATTTTACCCAAAATACTCATCCATACAGTATGGAACTTATCAATATTCTTCTCAGCTACGCAGTTGTGATCTTTCGCCATTTGACGCAGTACTTCCATTACTTTTGCAACATCCACACCTTTCGGGCATCGTGTTGTACAAGTAACACAAGAAGCACACAGCCAGATCGCACTGCTCTGCATTGCTTCATCAATCAGCCCCATCTGCACAAGACGCATAATCTTGTTGGTCGGGATATCCATATGATCCCCTACCGGACAGCCTGCCGAACACTTGCCGCACTGATAACACTTTGACACATCTACACCGCTGCGACGCAAAAATTCATCGCGCAATGCCTCATTTTGTTTCTGCCGTTCATTCAGTATCACACTACCATCTCCTTTGCTTGATTCTATTCATTTGTATTCAAAAAAATTATAATAGTACATATAAACCCATCCTGAATTTATTATATATCTTTCGAAAAATTTTGTCTACAGTAACTTTGTGAAAAAAAGCGCATATATATCTCCGAGTTCTTCACTAGGCTTTATAAAGCCTTTTCTGAAAATTTAATATTTTTTATACATTCTATTTTCAATTATCACCCGGATTTCCGATTAATTGTAGGATTTTTCGCCATATTTTCATTCACACAAAAACTATCAATTGCTTTTCACTATATATACACATTTTTTTACAAACAAAAACATAAAAAGCTGTGATAATTATCACAGCTTTTCCCATGCAAAATTTTTATACGCTTATTCATGAAAATTATGGTGAACACAAAATTTTATTTTTTACAGCAGTCCTTTTTGAATCAGGCGCTGACCCATGCGCTATGAACCCAGTACCCAGAGCAAGTCATTAGTGTTAAGCATAAAATCAGGTGCCGGGTTTAATATAGGCAGCACACCGCGCTCGATGCCGATGAGGTTGGCACTCCATTCAGATTTGATACGCGAGTCGCGAATACTGACACCGGACAGACCGGAGTCTTTTTTTACCGGTACAGCACACATAAACAGCTGATGCGCTTCGTCGTCGTTGTCCTGCCCTTCGATAAATCGATGCAATGTCACCGGTGTTTCGGCACTCTCCAGCAGCACATCGCGATACCCATTCATCAATGAAAAGTTGGTCAGTGTTTTTTCGGTACCCAATACATACAGGATATCACCTGCACGCAGTGTTTCATCACCTTCCGGAATATTGATATGGGTTTCACCGCGTACAATTTTAATAATATTCACCTGGAAAATACGTCCCCATTGCAGGGCTTTCAGTGTCTGGCCGATTGCTTCACTGCCTTCCGGACAGAAATAGGATTTTACCATCAGCTGTTCATCCAGCCATGCATGCTTTTTGCCGCCGGTATTTTCCTGAAACTCCTGCAGTTTCTTTTCGTTGAAATTCAGCAGAAAATGTGCTTCCATTTCCAGCTGCCTGCCGATTACTGCTTTGGAACGTGACAAATAAATTACCAGCGGCAAAGCGGCAATAGCCAAAATCCATGCCGGAATATGAAGCAGCACATATGCCGGCCGCATTACCAGAAATACAGCTGCTGCTATTCGTACTCCCAACAGTACAATCAGCGGCAATCGATTGGCATAGCTCTGCAGCCACAATGTGGTAAAGTTTCTGCGCTTAGAAAGCACCATCGGAGGCAGCATCGGTATCATTACTGTATAAATCAGTATGCAGGTGATGACTGCATCCAGTGTTTCTCGGCCTATGATTTCGTTCAGCGCAGGATAAAGAATCTGCAGCCCGATTTCTCCAATCCCCAGCAGCAAAACACCATAAATGAAAAATCTGGTGGCATAGCCTTTGAAAAACGCTTTCCATTCAGGATTTTTTGCTTCTTTTTGTGTCGCCATTCGTTCCTGACGATAGCGCTGCATGGCTTCTTTCCATTTATCCGGAATGAGAATATCCAGTATAGCAACAGCTTTGTCCGAGCTTTTAATGAAAAATGGCGTGGTAAATGTGGTAATCACCGATACAGCTACAATTACCGGATACAAAAATCCGCTTGTAACGCCCAGACCAATGCCCAGATTGGCAATGATAAAGGAGAACTCCCCTATCTGTGTCTGGCTCATGGCGCCATACATCGAGGTGCGCAGGTCCTCCCCTGCTGCTACCATACCCAGTACCAAAAGCACTGCTTTCCCTACAATTACAGCAATTGTCAAAATCAAAATCGGAATAAAGTATTCCACCAGCATAGACGGCACTACCATCAGCCCTACCGATACAAAAAATACTGCGCCGAATAAATCTTTGCACGGCGCTACCAGATGTTCCACCCGCTCGCCATGTATGGTACCTGCCAGAATGGAGCCGGCAAGAAAGGCGCCCAATGCTGTGGAAAACCCAATGGCATCAGCCAGCCACACCATAGCAAAGCAAATGCCCAGTGATGTTACCAAAAGTGTTTCGTCACTCATCAAATCCTGTGTTTTCTGCAAAAATGACGGTATCAGGTAAATGCCCAAAATCAGCCACAATACCAGATAAAACATCAGCTTGGCAATGGTGAATACCAAATCCATACCGCTTACGCCCTGGCTGACAGAAATGGTAGACAGAATTACCAAAAGAAAAATGGCCACGATGTCCTCTATTACCAGTGTACCGATCGCCAGACCGGTAAAGCGTTCTTCTTTTAAGCCCATATCTTCAATTGCTTTAATGGTGATCATGGTAGAAGACATGGACAGCATACCGCCTAAAAAGATACTGTCCATGGTGCTCCAGCCCATAGCCAGCCCCAGTATAATACCAAGTATCAGCATACCAATAATTTGCACCAGCGCCGATATGATGCCGGTGGCACCCACAGTTACCAGCTTGTGCAGGCTAAATTCCAGCCCCAGGCTGAACATCAGAAAGATTACCCCAATTTCAGCCCACAATGTAATATTGGCCGAATCGCCGATGGTAGGGATAAAGCTTACTACCGGCCCGATGAGAAACCCGGCCAGAATATAGCCGATTACCATAGGCTGATTGATTTTTTTGCAGAACAAGGTTGTAATCCCGGCTACTACTAAGAGCAGCGCCAGGTCTGAAATTAATGTTGCCAAATGGCCCATAATATCGCTCACTTTCTTAATGAACTTAAAATATAACGATACATTAAAAACAACAGACAGAAATCACAATTTCCTTTCCTCATTGGCTCCGGACATTTCCTCAATTGTGCACCTTTGCCAGACTTCGTCTGTCACGGTTGTACAATTTTCGTCAATATCCATCCCAAAATCGAATTCGGAAATTGTATTGCTGTCTGTTGTTGTCTTGATTTTTTATTTCAACAACTATCTTTTTACTCCGCTAAATTCTGATAGAATTTGTGCAATTCTTCTAAGAAGCATTTTTCCACTGTGGTAAATTTGCGTTTTTTCGGTGTCATCAATACATGCATGGTATCCAGCTCTACGTCTGTCAGAGCAATGCGGTGAATCAGCCCTGCTGTTACATATGGGTCATTTTCACCTGCAAAGGAGCTAGGCAGCACGGCTACACCTAAGTTTACAGAAATAGCCTGTTTGACACTGTCTTTGTCTTGAAAAGCAATGATACTGTTTGGGCACATTTCGTCATCGCCCATAATCACGCAGTTTTCTTCATAGCTGTTTTCCTGCAGAATAATCCATGGATATGCATAAGCTTCTTCCAGTTTTACTGCTGTTTCGCTGCTGAGCGGGCAGTCTTTGCCCACATACAGCACAAATTTTTCTGTCAAAAGCTGCTCCGCTACAAAATTGCGGGCACTCAAATTGCGCTGCAGAGACTGCAGCTGATCCATCCCTACATAAGAAGTAATGCTGATGGTGGAGAGCCCTGCCAGAAGGTCTGTAATACTTTTGTCTGTGAAAGTTTCTTTGACATATACATTAATACCCGGATAAGCCTGTTTGCAGGCAATAATCACCTGCGGCATGATGGTGCTGCAGATGGTAGATGAAGCATCAACATACACATCTCCGGTAATATAATTATTGGTAGAATTAAAATTGCGAATCACTTCAACTTCGTTCAAAATCAAGTCAATAGATGCCATCAGCTTTTCGCCTTCTTCTGTCAGTGCCACGCCCTGATTGGAGCGCTGGAAGATTTTGTACCCCACTTCTTCTTCAAAATTGTGGATGGCATTGCTGATTGTCGGCTGTGTCAGATACAGCTGTTTTGCTGCTCTGGATATAGAATGGCAGTTTGCTACCTCTTTGATATAACGGAATTGTTCTAAATTCATGGTGTCACCTCGTGCTTTAAAGTATATACCTACTATGTTCTAAATATCACATACACGAGTTAGTATATCATACTTTTTTTTATTTTTCCAGATATTTTCCGATGCGATTGTACAATAATGCAGTTAAAATGCTGATAAGCACACCTTTCAGCAGATTAAACGGTGCCACCGCATACAAAATAAATGTTTTCAAATCTATAATCGCCGGGTTTAATGCATGGCCCATTGCAACAAATGCTTCCAGCGGCTGCCCGTATACGACAGAGTACACCGGAAGCAGTACAAAATAATTGACAACAGAGCCCAGCGCTACCAGGCAAACAATACCTGCCGCCATACCTGCAATCATACCTTTTTTACTGTGCCATTTCTGATATACAAACGCTGCAGGCACTACAAATGCACAGCCTACAATTAAATTGCCCAGCTCTCCTACACCGCCTGTAATGGTGCCGTTCAATACAAAATTCAATAGAATTTTCATCAGCTCAATCAAGGCCGCCGCCACAGGCCCCATGGTAAGCCCGCCAATCAGAACGGCCAGCTCACTCAAATCCAGTTTGTAAAAGCTTGGCGCAAACCATAGCGGTGCCTCAAAAAGCATCAGCACACCTGCTGCTGCCGACAGCAATGCAATTTTGGTAATCATGTTTACAGTAAATCCTTTTTTCCTTGTACCGGTTGTTTTGTTCATGTTTGTTCCTCCGTTCTGTTTTAGGCATGCATCGTACATAACAAATACAAAAAAGCCTCTGAATTTCTTCAGAGGCTTGGTGTTCATGAATATGCATACATTGGTATATACCGTTGCCGCATAGCTGAATCCTTCTTCCATCCAGACTTTACTGTCGGTACCGGAATTACACCGGTTCGGCCTGTTACGGCTCGCGGACTATACCGCCGGTAGGGACTTGCACCCTGCCCTGAAGATTCATATCAATATCATTATAATACTATAGACATTTGTCCATGTCAATACAACCGTCCATGTATACAATCTATACCGCCATTATCATTTACTATATTACAGTTCTTTCATGCGCTGCTCCGCTTGTTCTTTGCGATAGCTGTTCGGGCGTTCCAGTAAAATCGCTGTAGCTCGATCCATGATTCGATCCGATACACGCGTATTGTAGCTGTCCTGAATCTGGCTCAGCTTCAAATTTGAATTGATAATCCACGGTTTGTTGCGATAATTGCGTTCTTCCAGCAAAAACACAAGCTGCTCCGTCACAAAATCTGTGGTGCGTTCTGCACCCAAATCATCAATTACCAGCAAATCACAGCTGATAAGCTGATCCAGCACTTCATGCCAGCGCTGGGTGCTTTCTTCGTATTTGTACCGGCGAATCATATCAAAAAGGTCAGCTGCCCGTTTGTAGATAACTGTTTTGCCTCCGGCGAGCACTGCATTGGCAATGGCACTTGATAAATGCGTCTTGCCGCGGCCTACATCGCCGCGCAAAAACAACGAGTCATTGCAGGTGCCGTTCTCAATCTGGCGGGCAAACTGTTTGCACCACTCCACTTTTTTCTGTATATCCTCCGGCTTATCAAACCCATCCAGATAAAAATTTTCAAATCGATACTGCTGCATGGCTGCACTCATACCGCTTTGTTCTATGATTTTCTGTATACGTTCCTGCTGATAGCATTTGCAGAGTGTACCGTCGGCCAAATAGCCTCTGTCTTCGCACAGCGGGCAATCCCATTTGGGTTTGTAAACGGTTTCGTCCACACCGTACTGCATCAAAAGCGCATGCCGTTCTTTCATCAATGCTTCTATTTCCTGCTGCAGTGCTGACTGCTGTGCTTTATTTTTGTGCAGAATACCGCTGCGAATCATGGCAACATTTTTCTGGCCAATTGCCTTATCGATTGCTTCCAGGTTCGGAATACATCCATACAGATATGCAATGTAGTCATCGCACTGTTTCTGTTTTTCCTGTCTCAATTGTTCACGATTCATAGCTGCTCCCCCTTTCTATTACCATTCCAGAAAATCTAAATCTTCTTTTTTGGTATCATATTGCGGCAGCGAGCCTTTGCGCCGTGCCGCTGCGCCTGCAGATTTCACTGTATTTCGCTCTT
>JAGARS010000225.1 GCA_017622155.1 Peptococcaceae bacterium | reverse complement strand
ATACCGGCTTCATCCAGGATCATACGAGGTACCAGCACACCTGCCAGAGTCTCTACAGTCATGGATTCTTTTCTCACAATGTTCTGTTCATATACAAATCGAGCAAAACAGCGAATCCCATTGCCACACATTTCTGCCTCACTGCCGTCACTGTTTATGATCCGCATCTGAATATCTGCAATCTTCGAAGGCAGTACCAGCACCAATCCATCGGCACCGATTCCATAATGGCGATCACACATTTTTGATGCAAGCGCAGGGGTCAAAGCAAATTCCAGATATTCCGGATGCGACACACAGTCCAGCACTACAAAATCATTGCCGGTACCTTGCATTTTGGTAAACTCAATATTTTGAACGGTCATGTTTATTCCCCCATATTTATGATATATTGATATATGCTTGTAAAGGACGCTGTCTCTGCATCCCACTGTTTCTGCGTACAGTATATCATAAAGTCAAATATAATAACAGGAAATAATAAAAATATGCTGTATACACAGGATTGTATGTGCCATCACTGCAAATTTGTGATACAATAACTACTGCATGAATAAGAACCGATATTACAAATCCAATACAAAGGATGTTCTATATGAAATTAGTAATTGCCGAAAAACCCAGTGTGGCAAGAGATATCGCCAATGTGCTGGGGGCAAAGCAAAAGAAAAATGGATATTTAGAAGGGAACGGCTATCAGGTAACCTGGTGTATCGGGCATCTGGTACAGCTTGCAGACCCGGAAAGCTATGACGAAAGTCTAAAACGATGGAGCATGCACACACTGCCGATTATGCCTGAACAATTTCAGCATGAAGTTGTGCCATCCACGAAAAGCCAGTTCCAGATTGTACAAACACTGATCAACAAAAGCAGCGAAATCATTTGTGCAACTGACGCCGGGAGAGAAGGACAGTTGATTTTTGAATATGTACTGCACTTGTCTAATCCGCCGCAAAACTGCAAAATACAGCGGCTCTGGATTAGTTCCATGACAGATGAAGCCATCCAGGAAGGTTTTGCCGCGTTAAAAAACAACGAAGAGTATCAACGGCTTTATCAAAGTGCACGATGCCGCAGCGAAGCAGATTGGCTGGTGGGTATCAATTTTACGCGCCTGTTCACACTCCGTTATGGCACCAAGCTTACCGTAGGCCGTGTACAGACACCTACACTGGCCTTGATTGTGGAACGTCAGCAGGCGATAGACAACTTCCATGCAGAGCCTTATTATCAGCTGCAAGGTGTTTTTGGCACGTTGAGAGCTATGTGGAATCGCGGCAATGTCAACCGTCTGGATACAAAAGAGCAAGCGCAGATAATGCAAAAAACATTGACTGGTATGGACGGAACGGTAACCAAACTGGATACCAGCCGTAAAACAGAAGACCGCCCTCTGCTCTTTGACCTGACCGAACTGCAGAGAGAAGCCAACAGACGTTTTGGCTATACAGCACAGGAAACGCTAAGTATTGCACAAAGCTTGTACGAAAAACACAAGCTGATAACCTACCCGCGTACCGACAGCCGATACCTCACTGCAGATATGAAGCCGTTGATTCCGCAGCTTCTGAAAAAGATTGCATCGGTTTATCCGGAAAGTGTGCCATTCATCCAGAAAATTGCTTCTAAAAAACTGCCGCTGGATAAACGCATTATCAATGACAGCAAGGTAAGTGATCACCATGCCATTATTGTAACAAACAATATTCATCAGTATCAGCCGCAAAAACTGACTGTCAAAGAAAACAATGTGCTGAAACTGATTATGATTCGTATGATTGTCGCATTGTCTGACAAGAAAATTTACGACGAAACAAAGCTGGAAATCACCATGGACAATCAAAAAGACATGTTCAAAGCTACCGGCCGTATGATTATCGACGAAGGCTGGACACTGGCAGAGCAAACGTTAACCGGACGTGCAGGCGCACAAAATCAGCCGCAAAACGATGAACAAAAAGAAGATAAAGATGATGATGACCAGCAGGTATTCACCGATATTGCACTCCATCAGCGTGTACATCTGGATAAAGTCAATATCATAGAAAAGAAAACCACACCGCCGAAACCTTACACAGAAGCAACACTCTTAACAGCTATGGAAAAAGCAAGCCGTGAAATTGATGACAAAGAGCTGAAAGAAAGCATGAAAGGAAAAGGCTTAGGAACACCCGCTACCAGAGCCGGAATCATTGAAAAGCTCATCAGCGTGGGCTATGTGGAACGTAAAAAGAAAAACCTGCACCCTACCCAGCAGGGCACCATGTTTATTCAGCTGGTACCGGAGTCTATTCGTCAGGTTGAAATGACTGCACAATGGGAACTGCAATTGCAGGAAATCTGTGATGGCAAAGGAAACCCGGAACAATTCATGCAGGATATACGCCGATATGTATCACAAACCGTGGCAGAAAACAGTACCGCAGACACCGTACAGGCTGTCAGCCGCAAAGGCACATTGCGCCGTGTTGTTGGCAAATGCCCAAAATGCGGCAACAACGTGATTGAAAGTGATAAATCCTTCTATTGTGACGGATTTCGTATGGAGCACAAATGCAATTTCAGCCTATGGAAAAACAATAAATATTTGCAGGCGCGCGGTGTCACGCTCACTGCTGACCTGGCGCAAGAACTTCTAACCAATGGCAAAATGCAGATAAATGGTCTTACCTCCAAAGCAGGAAACTCTTACAACGCCATATTTTATATGGAGCCGGGCGAACAATATGTAAATTTCCGCATGGAATTTGCGCCACGGCAAACAGTACCGCAAAACCATCAGACAAATACCGTATCACTATCAAATACACAGGAGTGTGATCAGCAATGAGTAATGAGAAAAAATCGAAAAAAATAGAGCAGGACAACAGTAACAAAGTATTATTGCATACTTGCTGCGCCCCATGCTCCATTCATTGTGTGGACAGTCTGCGTACCGAAGGGTTGGAGCCTGTCAGCTACTGGTTTAATCCCAATATCCATCCTTACACCGAATACCGCAGCCGGAAAACTGCACTGGAAGCATATGCGAAAGAAATACATCTTCCATTAATCATTGACAATACCTACGGTCTGCGTGAATTTTGTACAAATGTTATTCACGATTTGTCCGGACGATGCTTCTATTGTTACGATGTACGCCTGGAACAAACCGCAAAGTATGCGGCAGAGCATGGCTTTGCTTCTTTCTCCACAACACTTCTGGTAAGCCCGTTTCAAAATCATACAGCTATCATCCGCGCCGCAGAAAAAGCAGCGGAAAAATACAGCATTCCTTTTTTATATCGGGATTTTCGTCCCGGTTTTCAGGATGGGCAAAACAAAGCTCGTGAACTGGAACTTTATATGCAAAAATATTGCGGCTGTATTTTTAGTGAAGAAGAACGCTATCGCCGCAAACAATTAGAAAAAGAAAAAGCACAAAAGCAAACCTGAATATAAATACAAAACAGCAAAATACAAAATCGTAATACAATTTGATATCCATTTTTCCTGTCGCCGGCACATAAAAATCTGTCGGCGACATATTATATTTATGAGTCATTTTTCATCCGTTTCATATATTTCAGGATGTATTTTTTTTGCTTTTTGTATACAATTGTGTGAACAATCGCACGTAATATGCCATACTAACAATAAAATATCTATTCTAACGGGACAATCGTTTCCAAGTGAAAAACCTTGCTAAAAGACACTTGTCCATGATATAATACAACAGATATAAAAATTATGTGGTGTTGTATGCCTCTTGTGGGAATCGGCTGCATCACCGAAAATCAGGAGGTTTATATTATGTTAGAAATTATTAAAACCGTCAACACCGCCATTAACGGCGTTGTATGGGGTCCAATCATGCTGACTCTGCTGATTGGTACAGGTTTGCTGCTGTCCGCTCGGATGGGCTTCCCGCAGTTTACCAAATTTATTTATGTCATGAAACATACCATCGGCAGCATGTTCAGCTCCAAACAGCGTACTGCTGACGAAGCCGGTGTTAGTCCGTTCCAGGCTGTGGCAACTGCGATGGCAGGTACTATCGGTACCGGCAGTATCACAGGGGTAGCTACCGCTTTGGTATCCGGTGGTCCGGGGGCAATCTTCTGGATGTGGATCAGTGCTCTGTTAGGTATGGTTACAAAATACTCTGAAATTCTGCTGTCTCTGCATTTCCGTGAAAAGAACGAAGACGGTCAGTGGGTCGGCGGTCCAATGTACTACATTCAGAACGGTCTGGGCTGGAAATGGCTGGCGATGATTTTCGCATTTTTCGTAGCAATTGCATGCTTAGGTACCGGTAATGCAACTCAGGGGAACTCCATCTCCGTTGCGCTGGAATCTGTACTGGGCATTCCACCTGTAGCTACCGGGATTGTGCTGACCATTATCGTTGGTGCTGTAATCTTAGGCGGTATTCGTCGTATCGCTGCTGTAAATGAAAAATTAGTGCCATTTATGGCCGTATTCTATGTAATCGTTGCAGTGGTAGCACTGGTACT
>JAGARS010000224.1 GCA_017622155.1 Peptococcaceae bacterium | reverse complement strand
GCTGATACATTGTTCTATGGTTTCGGCAGTAACTGTGACGGTGGAGCCAAATGTGTCGCCGTTTAAAATCACCATTTCCAGTGTGGAGAGAGCTGTGCGAGCATCTCCGTTGGCAAATACGGCAATCATTTCTATCAGCTCCGGTGCCATATGAATGGTTTGCAGCCCAAAGCCCCGCGGGTCTTGTATCGCACGGGTTAATAAAATGGTTAAATCATCTGTGGTAAGCGCTTGCAGCACAAAGACTTTGCAGCGGGACAACAACGCGCCATTTACCTCAAAAGATGGGTTTTCGGTAGTAGCACCGATAAGAATGATACTGCCTTTCTCCACAAAAGGCAGAAAAGCGTCCTGTTGCGCTTTGTTAAATCGATGAATTTCATCTACAAATACAATGGTGCGTTCTCCGCATTGCCGATTGCGTTCTGCCTCTTGCATGACGGTGCGGATTTCTTTGATGCCGCTGGTCACTGCGGAAAAATCGATAAATTTTGCCTTAGTAGCGTTTGCAATAATGCGGGCTAGCGTAGTTTTACCCACGCCGGGTGGCCCCCAGAAAATCATGGAGGAAATGTTGTCGCTCTCAATCAGTTTGCGCAGTACTTTGCCGGGGCCTAAGAGATGCGTCTGTCCCACATATTCATTTAGTGTTTGCGGGCGTAACCTTGCTGCTAATGGTTGAGACACTTCTCGTTCAAATAAAGATGGCTGTTCCATAGTATT
Source organism: Peptococcaceae bacterium (assembly GCA_017622155.1). GTDB lineage: Bacteria > Bacillota > Peptococcia > Peptococcales > Peptococcaceae > UBA7185. Next base: position 2,112 of record JAGARS010000224.1, on the reverse strand, counting down.
TCCTACCATTGATTAATATGCACACGGGATTCGTCGTAACGGTCGGCTGGGGCAGGCTGTTCGGCAGGGTGACCCACTGCGATGATACAGAATGGTGTAATTTCTGCCGGTGCCTGAATCAGTTCGCGCACGCCGTTTACGCGTGTTTCGTCAGGATATACCCCCATCCAAACGGTGCCGAGCCCTAAATGGGTTGCTTCCAGCAGAATATTTTGTGTAGCAGCGGCACAATCCTGCATACGATAAGGTTCCAGCATAGCGTTTAGCGGCTGTTTCATACATACCACAATGGCACATGCTGCAGTTTTTAACGGTGTGCTGTATGGGTGAAAATCCAGCACTTTCAGCATCAGGTCTTTGTCTTTCAGTACAGCGAATTCCCATGGTTGCTGATTAACTGCAGATGGCGCCTGCATGCCTGCACGCAGCAGTTTTTCAATGTCGGTGTCGCTTACCGGTGCATCTGTATATTTGCGGATACTTCTTCTTTCAAAAATTTCTTTCATAATAAAATCCTCCTCGCTAAATATTGTTACTTTAATTGTAAAGGTTACAAGCAGAAAATCAAGAGGCAACCTGCAGAATAAATACTGTTTTTCATATTAAGTTGTGTTATAATGAATGAAAGATAACAGGAGGTGACCTTATGAGCGTATTAACATACATCGCAGGTGAAAATCCGTTTCGAAAAATCACGAATGAACTATGGTATCAAGGTGAAGTGCAGATACTGCCATTTCCGAAAGAACAAATCTTGGACGAAATTTATACAAAACAGCCTTATTGTGCCCATTTAGAAGGGGAATACACCGATGCTCGTGCACAGCAGGTCATTGATTATATAGCAGAGTATCTGCAAAGTGCAGCAATTGTGGAGCTGTGGAATATCTGGCTGGGTGGTGCCTGGGTAGAGGGTGATGATGATACGCGACCAAACATGAAATCATCCCATACCAGAGACGCAATGGATTGGGATGCCTGGGAAGAATGGAAACGCCATAAAGTAGAATGTCGCAACCTGCCCTTATCGCAATTGAATGGGAAAGCCCTCCGAGATTTTTTTAGCAATGATCATACCCGTCAGCGCTGTCTGGTGATTGAACGGGGATAGTTAAATGATCACAATAAAATATATGTGTAAAGCCGTATTGGCAAAGTAAAATCTTTTGATTTTCTTGCCAGTGCGGCTTTTGTCTGCATAAAAATCTTGATAATGTGTAAAATATAACTGTACAAAAATCTCAATAATGTGTAAAATATAAATGCATAAAAAACTCGATAATGTGCAAAAGGTGTGATTTGATGAAAAGAAAAATATATGAAGCATTATTGACATGGAAAACAGAGGACGCAGGTAGAACTGCGTTGTTGATTGATGGTGCTAGACGTGTAGGAAAAAGTTATATCGCGGAGCAGTTCGCGCAAAACGAGTACAAATCATATATTCTGGTAGATTTCAATAGAGTTGACGATGAGGTGAAAAATTTATTTATACATTATCTGAATGATTTGGATACTTTGTTTATGTATTTATCCGCATATTATAATGTGAAATTGTATGAACGGGAATCTTTAATTATTTTTGATGAAGTGCAGCTGTTTCCACGCGCTCGAGCGGCAATCAAATATCTGGTGGCGGATGGACGGTATGATTATTTGGAAACGGGATCACTGATGTCGATTCGGAAAAATGTGAAAGAGATTGTCATTCCTTCCGAGGAAAGCCATATCAAAATGTATCCTATGGATTTTGAGGAATTTCTTTGGGCTATGGGAAATGAAACTATGATGGAAGTTATTAAAACCTGTTTTGATGCACAGAAAGCGATGGGGCAGGCTATGCACCGTACGGCGATGAATTATTTCAGACAATATATGATTGTAGGCGGAATGCCGCAGGCTGTGCAGGAATACGTAGAAACACATGATTTTGAAAAAGTGGATAGAATAAAGCGCAATATTCTGACTTTGTATCGCGCAGATATTGTCAAACATGCTGATGGGTATGAGTTGAAAGTAGAAAGTATTTTTGATGAAATTCCGGCGCAGCTGCAGAAACATGAAAAGAAATTCAAGCTGTCTTCGCTGAAAAAAGACGCAAGATTTCGTGAT
>JAGARS010000223.1 GCA_017622155.1 Peptococcaceae bacterium | reverse complement strand
GCAGTGGCATGGATTTATACAGATGGCATACTGCAGCAGAAGACCATTCGCCAAATAATCAATGAAGGTTGATGCACGATGACACAAGAAAAAACACTGGCGCGTCTGCAATGGGAACAAGCAGTGCAGAATGATGATTTTGCGCAGGCAGATAAATTGTTTTTTAAATTAAAAGATAATGGGCAGCTGGATGAAGAAATTGCTTATGTGATGGGCATCTGGTATCGGCAGATGCAGCAGTATTCCAATTCTGTAGGGGCATTGGGAATGGGACTTGTTGCAAAGCCTGACAGTTATGAATTGTATTATGAAGCCGGCAATACGCTAATGGAAATGGGCATGGATGAAGCAGCGGAAAAGCAATATCGTGCCAGCCTGGCATTAAAGCCGGGCAATATCGATGCTGTGTATTGTTTAGGAAAAGTGCTTGCCAATCAGGACCGAACCGAAGAGGCTAGAGAACAATACTGCAAAGCGCTGCAGCTTGTCGGCAGTGTAGAAGAAATGATTGCATTGGCGGTGGAGTTTTCCGCTATTGAATACGTAGACCAGGCTATTCATATTTATTATCAGGCATTGCTGAAAGAGCCGGAAAACTTTTATCTTTACTCTAATATCGGTGTAGAGCTTGCAGAGCAGGGCGAGTATCGTGATGCAGTATTTTGTCATGAAAAAGCATTGCAAATGGCGCCGGATAATGCAGATATCTGGTACAATGCCGCATGCACTTATACATTGATGAATGAGCCAATGCGCGGGCTTTTGGCACTGGAAAAAGCAGTGACACTGGATCCGGAAAATCGCAATTATGCTATGCAGGATCCGGAACTTGAAAAGTTGCGTAAACACAAACGGTTCTGGAAAATCGTAAAAGGTTGATAGAACGATGATAAAATAATATATAAATTTTTGAAAGAGCAAGGATGAAATATGCCTTGCTCTTTCTTATTGTAAATAAATGCTATATGATAAGGCATTGCGTTCATAAAATAATTGTGATATAATTCGAATGAATGTTCGTATATTGTAAAATGGAAAGGAGAAGCTGTTATGGAGCATACAGAGCGCATTTACGCGACTATTGATTTGAAATCGTTTTATGCTTCGGTGGAATGTATGGAACGCGGGCTAGACCCTATGCGTACGCATTTGGTCGTGGCGGATGCGCAGCGCAGTGAAAAGACCATTTGCCTGGCAGTCTCTCCTTCGTTGAAAGAATACGGTATTCCGGGCAGGGTGCGTTTGTTTGAAGTGGTACAGCGGATAAAAGAAGTGAATGCAGAGCGCAAGTGGAATGCACCTGGGCATATGCTGCAAGGTGCCTCTTATGATGCAGATGTAATTAGGCAGTGTCCGCATATGGCAGTTGATTATATTGCAGCTGTTCCGCGTATGGCACTTTATATGGAATATAGTGCCCGTGTTTATAATATATACTTGAATTATATTGCACCGGAAGATATTCATGTTTATTCGATTGATGAAGTATTTATAGAGCTCACCAATTATCTGCGTGTTTACCAATGTACAGCACGGGAACTGGTAAAACGTATGATTCAGGATGTGTATAATGTTACAGGTATTACAGCTACGGCAGGCTTAGGGAGCAATCTGTATTTAAGCAAAGTGGCTATGGATATTGTATCTAGGCATACACCGGCAGATGCAGACGGCGTATGTATTGCAGAGCTGGATGAGCAGCGTTATCGGGAACAGCTCTGGAGTCATCGCCCTTTAACGGATTTCTGGCGTGTGGGAAAAGGTTATGCCAAAAAGCTAGAGGAAAAAGGACTGTACACGATGGGTGACATTGCCCGTTGTTCCATTGGCACGGAACAGGATTTTCACAATGAGGATTTGCTTTATAAACTGTTTGGTGTAAATGCAGAATTGCTTATCGATCATGCATGGGGAGGGGAGCCTTGTACAATGGCGGATATTAAGGCTTATAGACCTGAACACAGCAGTATAGGAGCCGGGCAGGTACTGCACAGTCCTTATGATTATGAAGGTGCGCGCCTGGTAGTGCGTGAAATGGCAGAGTTACTGGTACTTGATTTGGTAGAAAAACAGTTTATCACCAATCAGCTGGTGCTGACAGTTGGATATGATATTGAAAATCTAAATTCTGCAGAAAAGCAGCATACATACAAGGGCGAGATTACGACAGATTTTTATGGGCGTAAAATACCAAAACATGCCCATGGTACGGAAAATTTATCCAGCTATACTGCTTCTGCCAGAATCATTGTGGATGCGGTAATGTCGCTATATACACGTATTGTAAATCCACATCTTCTGGTACGCAGAATTAGTTTGACTGCCGGGCATGTGGTACAGGAAGGTCATGAGCCGATACAATCCGGGACAGCACAAATGGAGCTGTTTTCAGATGACGAAGCGATACAATGCCGGAAAGAAGCCGAGCAAAAACTATTAAAAAAGGAAAAACAGCTGCAGCAGACGATGGTGGAAATCAAACAAAGATATGGCAAAAATGCAGTGCTGAAAGGTATGAATCTGCAGGAAGGTGCTACTGCCAGAGAAAGAAACCGTCAAATTGGCGGACATAAAGCATAGGAAGGGAGATATAGATAATAGAAACTTCGTATCAAGACATCATTCATTTGCCGCATCCGGTATCGAAAAAACATCCGCAAATG
>JAGARS010000222.1 GCA_017622155.1 Peptococcaceae bacterium | reverse complement strand
GCAATATATTCATCAATTTTGTAAATCAGCTTGATGGTATCTTTCAGCACCTGTTCATTGCTTTGTTCCAGACGAAACATAAACACCAGATCAAATGTAAATGAATTACGAGCCGGCAGCGGCCCTGCCAATGTCAGAATCGGCTTAATCGGCTTGCCTGTCTGCTGTTCTGCTACAATCATTTTACGCAATGTTGGTTTGACCACAATAGACACCTTGTCTTTGATTGCTTATTCCACTGCATCATCCCAGGGAATATCCTGCGTAAAAACCTGATGTTTATACAGCTCACACATACGGGACACAACGACGTTGCCCATCTTGTTTTCCGTAATTTCTACATTCATTTTTTCCTGTTCAAACGCTTCTACAATCTGTTCCTTCGACAGCAGAGAATCGGCTAAACATGCTTCCATGGCTTCTTCGCTCCTTAAACTTCGTTCCATCTTTTGCATCACCGGGATACAGCCTCATGGCTGCAAGTGATGTTGTGCAGTTTGCATGCATCACTTTGCAGTTTTTCGCTGAAACATCCATTTGAGTTTTTCTACCAGAATCAACCGATTCAGTTTGCTGTAATTCTGCTTTTCAATTCGCGCTTCTTCATCAGTTGGAGTTCCGTAGTTTGACTGAAAAGTATCACTGTGCCAGTCGCCACAATCCAGCTCGCGCATACCGCAAGCCCAGATATCGTTGTACTTTCCGCAATTCGGGCAAGAAGAATTGTACCCGGATGTGATTCCATAGCCCATAAACTGCTTCCGTTCTAACTCGGCACCGCAAATTGGGCACTTTGTTACACGATAGTCCGGTTTAAACATATCTGAAACACCTCCAAAGTTTAACGCCATATATTATAGCACATGTTTTCACATTCTGCTCATAGACTTTCTATTTACCCCTATAATTTTTTTGAATCAGCAGTCTGCTTCCGCATCAGGTCAAATGCATACACCGGATGTTCCACCGGAATGCGCACAATCTGCTGCGCATGAGGCGCCACACTGATTTCCACACCATGTTTGTCCTGCATTTGTGTAATGGTCTGCTGGAAGAACCCATACTGCGGGCTGAAAAATTCCACAGTATCCCCTACACGGAAATGGTTGCGCTGTTCGATGGTAGCAATGCCTGTCTCAGCATCATAATCATGCACAACGCCGATAAAATCGTATGGGCGAATGTACTGAGAATCGTCCAGTGTCAATGCGCCTTTTTCCGGCTTTCCATAATAAAAACCTGTGGTATATGGGCGATGGCTTACTTTCTGCAGCTCATCCAGCCAGAACTGAATATCATCGCTTACCGCAGCACCTTCAAAACATGCATCAATCATATTGCGATATGCACGAATGATTGTTGCTACATAGTATGCACTCTTCATACGGCCTTCAATCTTAAAGCTGGCAATGCCGGCATCCACCAGATCTTTCAAATGCGGCAGCAGACATAAATCCTGTGAGTTGAATACATATGTGCCCCGTTCATCTTCCTGTATCGGATAAAATTCATTTGGCCGTTTTTCTTCCACCAGATTATAATTCCAGCGGCATGCTTGTGCGCACTGTCCCTGATTGGAGTCACGTTCTGTCATATAATTGCTCAAAAGGCATCTGCCGGAATACGAAATGCACATGGCACCGTGCACAAAGGTTTCCAGCTCTACATCTACCTTTTGACGAATCTCTTCGATTTCCGGCAAAGAAAGCTCACGCGCCAGCACCACACGTTCCGCACCCATGTCTTTCCAGAACTGCACGCTGGACCAGTTGGTGCAATTGGCCTGTGTGCTGATATGCACCGGAAGCTCCGGCACTTTTTCCCGCGCCAGACGAATAATCCCCGGGTCAGACACGATAATCGCATCTACATGCAGTTCCAGCAGCTCTTTCAAATATGCTTCCATGCCCTCAAAATCTGCATTGTGGGCAAAAACATTCACAGTAACATACACTTTTACATTTCTTTCATGGGCAAACTGAATCCCTTCAGCCATTTCCGCTTTGTCAAAATTTCCTGCAAAGGCTCTAAGCCCATACTGTTTTCCTGCAATATATACGGCATCTGCTCCATAATGTACAGCAAATTTTAATTTTTCCAATGTACCGGCCGGAGCCAGCAGTTCCGGTTTCTGTGTGCTGTTCATAAGTAATCACACCTCTTTTATAATCTCTTATCTCTAAAAAGCATTATTCACATTTGCGAATCAATGCTACACCATCTCCCAATGGCACTACACTGCACTGATACGCAGGATTTTCTTTAAATTGTTCCAGAAATGCTTTCATGCGATATACCATTGTTTTCTGGCGATGGCGCGGATAATTCAAATTTACAACCCAGCCGTTTAAGAGCACATTGTCTGCTACCAAAAGCCCGCCCGGCTTCAAAATACGATCTGCTACAGCCAGAAACTCCATATACTGCCCCTTAGCCGCATCCATAAAAATCATATCATACTGCGTATCCAGCTGCGGCACAATGTCCCTTGCATCTCCACAGATTGCATGAATCTTGTCAGCCACACCGGCACGGCGAAAATAGTCCAACGCCATGGTATGCCGTTCTTCCGTAAGCTCAATTGTGGTAAGCGAGCCTTGCTCCATAGCTCTGGCAATATAAATGCCCGAACAGCCAATGGCTGTGCCGATTTCCAGTACCGATTCCGGCTTTACAAGCCCCGTAAGCAAATGCAGCAAATAGCCTACCTCCGGATCCACCACCGAAATATGATGGGCATCGGCATAATCGCGCAGTTCAGTCTGTACTTCATCTTCATCCGGCAGAATGCTGCGCAGAAACAGCTGCAGCTCTGTATCCAATACATCTTTCATCTTCTACATTCCGCTCCTGTATCCTTCAATTTGTATTTAATATCCCAATCGTTTGCTGTGGTTCAGATGTTCCTGATAGGTTTTGGAAAAAATATGTCCGTCATTATCTACTCTATCCCACAGATAATATAAATATTCTGTTTTTTCCGGCTGACATGCCGCAATCAGCGACTGTTTGCCCGGATTTCCAATAGGTGTTGGCGGAAAACCGGCATACAAATATGTGTTGTAAATGGTTTCATATTTATAATCAGAATATAACAGCTGTGTTTTGCGTTCCGTCATACCATACAGAATGGTAGCATCACACTGCATATACATCCCTTTTGCTTTGCGGTTCATATACACCGAAGCAATGGTCGCACGCTCGCTGTCAAACTTGGCCTCACTCTCTACCATAGAAGCCAGAATCACCGTGTCATAATTGGACAAACCGCTTTTGTTTTCTGGCAGTGCATTCCATACTTCTGCAAACCGATCCAGCATCATAGCAAAGATTTTTTCAGGCGCCGTATGTTTTGCAATAAAATAAGTATCCGGGAACAAGAACCCTTCCAGACGGTGATTGTTGTCCGGGCAGCCTTCCATAAACGCATAACCGCTGACATCATAAGTACGCACCAGATTCCAGAATGTATCGGCAGACATAATCTCTTCCGCCACAAACAGATCAGCAATATCTCTGAGTGTATATCCCTCCGGAATGGTAAACGACATCATTTCCCCTACACCATTTAACAGCTCATCTACAATTTCCTCTGTGCTCATAGATGGGCTCAGCACATAACTGCCTACACGCAGCTTGTCTTCCAGCTTGTTGCTTTTGAGATATAGTTTAAAAGACAGCTCATTTTCAATAAGCCCTGCTTCTTTCAAACGAGCAGTAATCCCGTTGGCTGTTTCTCCGGCACGTACCTGAAACACCATCTTTTCTGTATTGTTTTCATCAGCCGGTGCACCGCCGCCGATAAACATACTCGCCACTGCCGCTATGGCAAATACCGCTATCAATAAAATTATATAGGTACGCATGCTTGGCTTTTTATTCTGAAACGCAGATTTTTTCATGCTCATACAATTCCTCCTGCTGAGATAACTCGATAACAGCATTATTATACTACAAGGAATTACCATACTGAAAGAGATTTTTCTTATTTTTTCAATCAATCAGAAAAGATTATCCTTTTACACTTCCTGTTTACTTGCCAAACAAAATAAAATATTTTATAAATTGCAAAATTCTTTACAATTTCTGTTTAAAACATTCCTGTATCTGGGTATACACATTGCGTACGATAATAAAACAGTATTATATAACGTATAAATTCAAGGAGGCGACAATATGGAGTACAATGTATATGTATGTTCCGTTTGCGGTTATACCTATGACGAAGCAAAAGGGATTCCTGAGGCAGGGATTGCACCGGGTACCAAGTGGAATGATTTGCCTACCCAGTGGGTCTGCCCATGGTGCGGTGCTGTAAAAGCTGATTTCAAATTGAAAACAGCAGATCAGCAAGCAGCAGATATCAAAGAACTGCTTGCTGACAAACAGGTATCGGATTTGGAGATGAGCATTCTTTGTTCCAACCTGGCAAGGGGATGTGAAAAACAATATCTGCCGGAAGAAGCAAAACTGTTTTTTGAATTGTCTGATTATTTCAAAGCAAAAGCAGCAGTTCCGGAGCAAGCCGATGCCGCACAATTGCTGCAGCTGGCAGAAAAAGATTTGGAAGAAGGCTTGCCGTTTGCCAACGCCGCTGCAAAAGCGCAAAAAGACCGCGGTGCATTGCGGGCACTGACATGGGATGAAAAAGTAACCCGTATCGTAAAATCCCTTCTGACACGCTATGTACAGGAAGGCGATGCAATGCTGGAAGCAAATGAACTGTATGTATGCACCATCTGCGGGTTCGTATATTTAGGCAATACGCCGCCGGATTTATGCCCGGTATGTAAGGTACCCAGCAGAAAATTTGAAAAAATAGAAAGGAGCTGATGGGCATGACACAAAAAGCTACACATTATGCAGTCCGTAATATTCGTCTTTGTGAAAAAGACTGTCTGTGCCTGTATGTTTGCCCGACAGGCGCCACCAATACAGAGAACAGCATCATTGATCCGCAGAAATGTATCGGCTGCGGCGCATGCGCAAATGCCTGTCCATCGGGCGCAATTTCTATGGTACCTTGGGTACTGCCGCCACAGCAGCCGAAAACAGATACTGTGGTAAATGCAATGCGCGTGCTGGTGCAGAGCAAAAACACCCAGGAAGCAATCGCTGCGCAGCTGCCGAACCATCTGGGCAAAGCACTGGAGTTATCCAACCGCTTGATGGCAGAAGATATCAACCGGGAAGCAGGATATATGCTGCCGCAGAGTGCAAACACAAAAGCATTTTTGTTATCGCTGCTGGATGACCAGCGCAGTGATTTCCCGAAAGAAATCGTGCAGAAATTATTAAATCAGATTCAATTTCATGAAGAAAATAAAGAAAACAATTTAGAAGAACAATCGGAGGAGATTACTATGGAAAAATGGAAATGCACCGTATGCGGATATATCCACGAAGGACCTATGACAGAAGATTTCACCTGCCCGCGCTGCAAACAGCCGGCAAGCGTATTTGTAAAACTGGAAGAAGAAGCACCTAAGAAAAACCCTTATGCAGGCACCAAAACGGAGAAAAATCTGTGGGAAGCGTTCGCCGGTGAATCTCAGGCACGCAACAAATACACCTACTTTGCAGCAGTAGCAAAAGCACAGGGCTATGAACAAATTGCTGCATTGTTCCAGCAGACTGCTGACAATGAAAAAGAACATGCAAAAATGTGGTTTATGGAACTGGCAGAAGTGGGCGATACCGCCGAAAACCTGCTGCATGCCGCACAGGGAGAAAACTCCGAATGGACAGATATGTATGTACGTATGGCAAACGATGCAGACGAAGAAGGCTTCCATGAGCTGGCTGAAGCATTCCGCGGTGTTGCTGCTGTAGAAAAAGAACATGAAAAACGCTATCTGGCACTGTTAGAAAACGTGAAAAACAGCAAAGTATTCGCCAAAGATGAACCAACCGTATGGGAATGCCGCAACTGCGGTCACCTGTCCGAAGGCGCCAATGCGCCGGAAGTATGCCCTGTATGCAAATACGCACAGGCATTCTTTGAAGTAAGAAAAGAAAACTATTAATTTGACATCCCATATCACAGCACATAAAAAGAAGGCAGCCGCATAAACACGGCTGCCTTCCTTATTTACAGGATGCCGAGAACATCATCCCATACATTTTAATTTCATCCGGCACAAAACATTTAGCACAGGATTTTTTATTC
>JAGARS010000221.1 GCA_017622155.1 Peptococcaceae bacterium | reverse complement strand
GGGCGTTTTATTTTTTTGTTAACAATTTAGCAACAAATCGGCAACAGAATGCACATATTTCTGTGTTAATATGCTACAATAGATAGAAGTGGAAGTACATGAGCGAAAAAATATGGAGGTTATATATTATGGTTCGTATTTTGGTACTGGAAGATGATGCAAACTTGAATCGTATGGTGTGTACGTTTTTGAATGACAGCGGGTTTGAAACAACAGGCTGCTTGCATGCCAACGAGGCTTACGATGAAATGTACAACAACTTGTATGATATGATTATTTCGGATATTATGATGCCGGATATTGACGGCTTTGAATTTGCGGAGACGGTGCGCAAAGTAAACAAGACCATCCCGATTTTGTTTATGTCGGCCAAGGATGACTTGCCAAGCAAGAAAAAGGGCTTTCAGCTTGGCATCGATGACTATATGGTAAAGCCGGTAGAGCTGGACGAAATGCTGTTTCGTGTGAAAGCGTTATTACGCAGAGCCAATATTGAGATGAGCCGTAAAATCACTATGGGCAACCTGACATTGGATGCCGATGCCATGAGTGCGGAAATTGACGGCGAAGAAATCAGCCTGACTACCAGAGAGTTCAACATTATGTACAAAATGCTGTCGTATCCGAAGAAAACATTTTCCCGTGCACAGCTGATGGACGAGTTCTGGGGTATGGACAGCGACACCAGCCTTAGAGCAGTGGATGTGTATATTACCAAGCTGCGCGACAAGCTGGAGGCCTGTGATGGCTTCAAGATAGCTACTGTGCGCGGCATTGGCTACAAGGTGGTGCCGCAATGACAGCACAAGAACGGGATCAGCTGCGAAATCGGGCAGTAACGCAAAACCGTTTTCCGCCGGGGCTGTTTGCCATATTTTTAGGTGTCATGTTTCTGATGTCGGGGATTCATGTAGGCTTGATTGTAGTCATGAACCGATTGGCCTGGGGCGATGTAGCGCAGGTAGTGGTGGCTATGGGCTACTGGGCGCTGGTGGCTGCAGGGCTCACCTGGATTACCCGCAGACAGATTGAAACTGTATATGATAAACCGGCCAGAGAACTGGCAGAGGCTACAGCCAAAGTGGCCGATGGCGATTTTTCTGTATATGTGCCGACGGTGCATACTGCCGATAAATACGATTATCTGGATATTATGATTCTGGATTTTAACAAAATGGTAGAAGAACTGGGCAGCATTGAAACGCTGAAAACAGACTTTGTATCCAATGTATCTCATGAGATGAAAACGCCTATTGCAGTGATTAAAAATTATGCGGAGCTTTTACAGTCAGACCATATCACAGAGGCAGAGCGCAAGGAGTATGCCGCAATTGTGGAGGATGCGGCAGGCCGCATGTCTACCCTGATCAGCAATATTCTGCGGCTGAATAAGCTTGAACATCAGCGCATCACCGCATCCATACAGCCCTACGACCTTACACGGCAGCTGTATGACTGCATTCTGCAGTTTGAGACAGTGCTTGATGAAAAAGAGCTGGAGCTGGATGTAGATACGGAAGACCGTGTGCGTGTCAATGCCGATGAAAGCCTCATGGAGCTGGTGTGGAACAATCTCCTTTCCAATGCGGTGAAATTTACCGGGCATGGCGGTACTGTGAGAGTGGTGCAGCGTACATCCGGCAGCACTGTAAAAGTAACCATCAGCGATACCGGCTGCGGCATGAGCGACGAAACGGTAAAACATATTTTTGATAAATTTTATCAGGGGGATACCTCCCATTCCGGTGAAGGCAACGGCCTTGGCCTGGCGCTGGTAAAACGGGTGCTGGAGCTGATGGATGGCGACATTTCTGTAGAAAACACCGAAGGCGCAGGCAGCAGCTTTACCGTAACATTGCCTGCCGCTGCGTAAAAAGCAAAAGAAACAGTTAGGAGCAGTAGTATGAACGCTGAAGAATATCAAAATCGACATAAAATCAGATACGACAGCCGACATGAGCCGCGCGGCCGTTATAGAGAAGGGTATGACCGGGAGATAGAAACAAACTATGTAGGATATGACTATATGGATTTGGTAGCCGACGGTGCGGAGGTTTCTTTTTTGCTGGATAGCTATGGTGTGTTTGGCTGGGAACTGGACGAATATGCTTCCCATTATCGGGAGCATGCCCACCGCCATGTGCCCAATGCAAGCGGTAAAGTAACACTGCCGATGAAACGTGATCGGAAAATCGCCAACAAGACAGAGCTTACCCGGCTGCAGCGCAACTTTGAGGCATGTGTACGGGAGCTGGAAACGCTGGAAAAACGTAAAACTTCCAAAGCAATTATCCTGGCGTTAATCATTGGATTTATTGGAACGGTATTTATGGCCGGCTCCGTATTTGCTGTTGCAGCAAAGCCGCCGCACATACTGTTGTGTATTCTGCTGGCCATTCCGGCCATCATTGGCTGGGTAGTGCCGTATCCGCTGTATCGGCGCATCGTGGCAGAGGAAAGTGCGCGCCTTGATACACTGATTGCACAGAAATATGATGAAATCCATGCCATCTGTGAACGGGGCAGCAAGCTGTCTTATGGAAATAAAGAAGCATAAAAATGAGCCGATTTCTTTTGAGAAGTCGGCTTTTTAATATTTCCGCAACAAAGCGTCAACATTTCATGAATAATTCCGTTGTATACTGGCACCATTGAAACAAGAAGTTTTGTATATAATCTGGAGGTTATGAAAATGAGCGAAATGATGCGTGAAACAATGAATGATAAAGTATATCTGGTAACAGGGGCAGCAGGCTTTCTGGGCGGTACTATTTGCCGTGAACTGCTGGAAAGCGGCGCGTATGTGAGAGCGCTGGTATTGCCAAACGACCCGGCCAGAGCGTATGTCCCGGACAGCATTGATGTAGTGGAAGGCGATATTTGCGATATGGATTCGCTGCATCGCTTCTTTGATGTGCCGGAAGGCGTAGAAAAGGTTGTGATGCACATTGCCAGCATTGTGACAGTGAATCCGGAATACAACCAGAAAGTGATGGATGTAAACTTTATGGGCACCAGAAATATCATTCAGATGTGCCTGGAAGATAAAGAACACACCAAACTGGTATACTGCAGCAGCACCGGTGCCATTCCGGAACTGCCAATGGGGCAGGCTATCAAAGAAATTTCTCACTATACAACCGAAACATTGAAAGACTGCTACAGCCAGTCCAAAGCGCTGGCTACGCAGGCAGTGCTGGATGCGGTAGAACGCAAAGGCTTACACGCTTGTGTTATCCTGCCAAGCGGTATTTTAGGGCCGGAAGACCCATCTATCAGTGAAACCACCAAAACAGTCATCGAAATTATCAAAGGTGAAATGCCGGCCGGCATTGACGGTACATTCAACCTGTGCGATGTACGTGATTTGGCTCACGGCGCGATTCTGGCTGCGGAAAAAGGTAAAGACGGCAGCAGCTATATTTTGGGTAATGATGCCATTACATTCAAACAGTTCTCTAAAGTGCTGATGGAAGAAAGCGGCTGTGAACCAATTAAATTCTTCCTGCCGGTAAAAGCAGCTTATGTACTGGGCACTGTAATGGAAAAGGCTGCAAAGCTGAAAGGCAGCAAACCATTAATGACATCCTTAT
>JAGARS010000220.1 GCA_017622155.1 Peptococcaceae bacterium | reverse complement strand
TTTTATCTTGTTTTATTATATCGTAGAAAATACCGTCCTTCAATTATATTTGCGCTTTTATGCATACAAAAACGGAGTGCCGAAGCACTCCGCTATGATTGTATATTCAATTAGCCCTGATTCTGTGTTTTTGCGTAGTTTACGCGGTCTTTTGCTTTCAGGAAGCGTTTGCGCAGACGCAGGAAGTGTGGTGTTACTTCCAGATATTCGTCGTCGTTCAGGAATGCGATGCATTCTTCCAGAGACATGTCTCTTGGTGTTTTCAGACGAACGGTATCGTCTTTGGCTGCGGAACGGATGTTGGTCAGGTTTTTACCTTTACATACATTTACAGCAATATCCTGTTCACGGTTGCCTTCGCCGATGATCATGCCTTCGTATACATCTACACCGGCACCTACGAACAGTGTGCCGCGTTCTTCTGCAGGGAACAGACCATAAGCTGTGGTGGTACCTGTTTCAAATACCAGAAGCGCCCCGCTGCGACGGCCTACGATATTGCCGGAATATGGGCGGTAACTGTCGAACATGCTGTTCATAATACCATAACCGCGTGTATCGGTCAGGAATTCAGTACGGAACCCTACTAAGCCACGAGCAGGAATAATATATTCCAGACGTACCTGGCCATTGAAGTTCTGCATGTTGGTCATTTCGCCTTTGCGCTGACCCAGTTTTTCCATAACAGGCCCCATGTATTCTTCCGGTACATCCACAGTCAGTGCTTCGTATGGCTCATGTTTTTTGCCTTCGATTTCTTTGATTACTACCTGTGGTTTGGATACCTGGAATTCCAGTCCTTCGCGACGCATGGTTTCAATCAGGATAGACAGATGCAGCTCACCGCGGCCTGCTACTTTGAATGTATCAGCATTGTCGGTAGCAGTTACTTTCAGAGCGATATCGGTTTCCATTTCTTTGAACAGACGTGCTGCCAGTTTGCGGGATGTAACAGGGTCACCGTCTTTACCTGCAAATGGAGAGTTGTTTACCATAAAGCTCATTTCCAGTGTTGGTTCTTCAATTTTCAAAAATTCCATCGGGTCAACATTGGCAGGATCGCAAATAGTTTCCCCTACGTTGATTTCACCCAAACCTGCTACTGCAACGATTTCACCTACAGATGCGGATTCGATTTCGTATTTTTTCAGACCCTGGAAGCCAAACAGTTTGCTGATACGCGCCTGTTTCACTTTGCCTTCACGGGTCTGCATTGCTACCATCTGGCCGTTTTTGATAGTCCCGCGGTTTACGGTACATACTGCAATGCGGCCCAGGAAGTCGTTGTAGTCCATCAGAGTAATCTGTGCCTGTAATGCACCTTCCGCATCGCCTTTTGGAGATGGGATATGTTCAATGATAGCTTCATACAGCGGTTTCAGGTCTACCGCTTCTACTTCCAGGTCATTTGTAGCAATACCGGCAATACCGGATGCGAAAATTACCGGGAATTCCAGCTGGTCTTCATCAGCGCCCAGATCAATGAACAGATCCAGTACTTCGTCGATTACTTCCAGCGGACGTGCAAATTCACGGTCCATTTTATTGATTACAACGATTGGTGTCAGTTTCTGTTCCAGTGCTTTTTTCAGCACGAAACGAGTCTGCGGCATGCAGCCTTCAAATGCATCTACTACCAAAAGAACGCCATCTACCATTTTCATGATACGTTCTACTTCACCGCCGAAGTCAGCATGGCCCGGTGTATCTACGATATTGATTTTATAGTCGCCATAAGTGATGGCGGTGTTTTTCGCTAAGATGGTAATCCCTTTTTCACGTTCCAGGTCTCCGGAGTCCATCACGCGTTCCGCAACCTGTTCGTTTTCGCGGAAAGTACCGGACTGGCTCAAAAGTTTATCTACCAGGGTAGTTTTACCGTGGTCTACGTGGGCAATAATTGCTATATTTCTGATGTTTTCCTGTTTCATAGCAGCCTCCTAAAATATATCTAAACTTTCTTTCAAATTGTATTACCTTAAAAAAAGTGTACAGAATATTTTAATCCCATTTTCAGCGGATTACAAGAGGTTCCGAATAAGCTTCGGAAAAAAATTTTGTATTGTTAATATAATTGATGCTATACAATTTTGTTTTCCAGAGATTGCATGTAAAAATGATGTAAAAATTTCAGTTGAAACCTTGTCAAATGCTGCAATTCTGCATAAAATAATATCCATATTGTTTTATTGCACTGCGTTTTGTAATCATTTGGAGGTGGCCTTATGCTCATAGCCGGAAGTTTTTTTCTTATCTGTTTTGCAGCATCGATTATCGGCGCGATCTGCGGGATTGGCGGCGGTATTATTATCAAGCCTGCGCTGGATACATTCGGCATTCTGGATGTGGCTGCGATCAGCTTTCTGGCCAGCTGTACCGTACTGGCTATGACTACATACTCGGTATTACGCAACAAACTGAAAGGCACATCCAATGTAAATATCATAGAGAGTATGCCATTGATTCTGGGCAGTATTGCCGGAGGGATTGGCGGTAAAGCGCTATTCAATGCGCTGGCCGGTTATATCGGCAATTTGCAGCTGGTAGGTGTGGTGCAGGCCGCATGCTTAATGATTGTAACCTTCGGCACACTGATTTTCACTGTTTATAAGAGCCGTATTCCCTCTTTGCAGATTCGTTCTGCTATGGCCAACATTCTCATCGGCTTTGCACTGGGGCTGATTTCATCATTCCTGGGCATTGGCGGCGGGCCGATGAATCTGGTGGTGCTGTTTTTCTTTTTCTCTATGCCAACTAAAATTGCTGTAGAAAATTCGCTGACCATCATCTTCTTTTCCCAGCTGGCCAACCTGCTGATCAGCTTTGCAACCGGCAGCATTCCGGCATTTCCATTTCCGGTACTGATTCTGATGATTGCCGGTGGGATTAGCGGCGGTATTGTGGGCCGCAGCATCAACAAACGGATATCTGAACAAACGGTAGATAAGCTGTTTATTGCGTTGATGGCATTTATTATTGTACTGAACGGGT
>JAGARS010000219.1 GCA_017622155.1 Peptococcaceae bacterium | reverse complement strand
GAGCTTGATATCTATGCCCGACTCAATGAAGCGCAACTGCTGCATTATTACGAACCTTATGGCGGATTATTTATCGCAGAAAGCCCAAAAGTAATCGAACGCGCACTCAATATGGGGTGCGAACCTGTTTCTATGCTGGTAGAGCGAAAGCACATTACCGGTGAAGCCCAAAGTATCGTTCAGCGCTGCAGCGATGTTCCTATTTACACTGCTGAATTTGATCTATTGACAAAACTCACAGGTTTTCAGCTCACAAGAGGCGCACTGTGCGCTATGCGCCGTCCGGCATTGCCGGATGCAGCAGCTCTTTGTGCTAACGCAAGTCGTGTTGCCGTTTTAGAAAATGTGGTGAATCCAACCAACATCGGGGCTATTTTTCGCTCTGCAGCTGCACTGCACATCGACGCTGTACTGCTAAGCCCTTCCTGCAGTGACCCATTGTATCGTCGTGCCAGCCGTGTCAGTATGGGCACTGTATTCCAGGTTCCATGGACCTATTTCAACAAAAAAACAGAGACATGGCCGGAACAAGGCCTTGCATGCTTACAGAAACTAGGCTTTAAAACAGCAGCAATGGCATTGTCCGATAATGCTGTTTCTATTGACCATCCTGCACTAATGGCAGAAGAAAAACTCGCCATCATTCTCGGTACAGAAGGCGATGGCCTAGCAGCATCCACCATTGCAGAATGTGATTATACAGTCAAAATCCCAATGGCAGAAGGCATTGACTCCTTAAATGTAGCTGCTGCCAGCGCAGTAGCCTTCTGGCAGCTTAGAAAACGATAAAAACATCCAATATTCTTAAGAATAAAAAAACCGCTGTACAAGCAATACGGCATTGCCTGCACAACAGTCTCTAACAATATTAAAAGCATCCTGATGAATTACATATTTTCATTTCCCTGTGACAGAATCATTCTATTATTTCGATACAATTTGTGCAAATTGCTTAAGTGGCATTACCATCAGCAGCACAATACTCAATAAGCCTTCCAGGCCGTTGGTCATCATGTTATACACAATCGAATACACCCATGGGTTCATGCCTTCCGGTGCATAAGCACCAAAATAAATGCCGCCGGAAAGGATATTGCAGCTAACGCTTAACAGCACTGCAATAACAGCACCCATACACAGCTTTGCTTTGTTTTGCCAGCCCCAAATGCCTGCCACACCAAGCAAGGTATACGGCAGAATGTAGTCTAACAAAAACTGTACCGGATGTATAAAATACACGCCGTCAATCATAGACAGCAGCCCTAACACAAAGCCGCCTAAAAGCCCTGCTTTGTTTCCCAAAAGTGCAGCCAGCAGCATAATCGGCATCATTGAACACAAGCTTACACTGCCATCATATGGCATACTAATTATTTTAATACTGTTTAACACAAATGCAATCGCAACAAACATCGCGATCATAACGATTGTTCTCGCATCAAGTTTTTTCATAGTGGTTTCCTCCGCTGGTATTATCCAGATCAGGTTTAAGGGTTGATAATTTTATCTCTCAGCCGTAGCACCCCTACCGACCTTTGTATTTAGTTTTGTAATTTATCAGGCTGTCACAGAAACACGTGACGACAACAAATACCCCTTTCGTATAGAACTGCACTATTCGCAAGGGGTATTTATTATTTTACATTAACCTTCCTGGGAATCGTTCCAGATGTCAACAACTTTTTCCCATTCTTCATCGTCTTCGATATCGTACAGCACTTCTTCGCCGTTTTCATCTAACACGATTTTCAGAATGATTGCTTCGTCTTCATCGGAGCCTTCTTCCAGTGGCACCAGCACTGCATACTGGCTGCCGTCTACTTCTACCATATCAATCATCTGGAAAGGATGTTCCTGATCTTCTTCGTCAACCAGAATCAATACATCATCCAGTTCTTCTTCCATCATATTGTTTTTTTCATTTGCCATGGTAAGCACCTCTTTCTTAAAATTGTTTTATAAAAGCCTGCGGGCATTTTACAGTCTATCCAGATAGCTCTGCAAAATAACCACAGCCGCCATTTTATCAATGACTTTTTTGCGTTTTGCTCTGGATACATCTGCCTCCAGCAGCACACGTTCTGCACTGACGGTGGTCAATCGCTCGTCAATCCAGATGACCTCAATCTTGCGTTCAGCAGTCAGGTCAGCAATAAACTGCTGCACTTCTTCCGCCTTGAAGCCGATAGAGCCGTCCATGTTCTTTGGAAGGCCAACCACCAGCTGGCTGACTTCGTGCTCATCGATCAGCTGCCACAGCCCTTTGATATCTTCTTCCAGGGTGGTGCGCTGAAATGTCTGTAAGCCCTGCGCCGTAATTTTCAGCGGGTCGCTCAATGCCACCCCGATGCGCTTACTGCCTACATCCAGTGCCATAATTCTCATATGACTTCTCCTATTTTTTTAAATATGTGCGAACCAGTTCTTCCACCAACTCGTCCCGTTCCACTTTGCGAATCAGTGCGCGGGCATTGTTGTGACTTGTAATATAGGCAGGGTCGCCGGAAAGAATATATCCCACAATCTGATTGATCGGGTCATACCCCTTTTCGGCCAGTGCCAGATATACAGTGCTCAAAATTTCCTGTATTTCTGTTTTCTTGCCGTTGTCTGCCTTAAAAAACATGGTATTATCTAAATCCATTTCCGTCCTCCTTTACTCTGCCTTTCCTCAACTATACTATTATTACGCCTTTCGGCAGTGAGAATCCTTTTTGATTCCGATTATTTTTTCTGTTCTGCCACCAGCGTTTCCGCCATAGCCAGTGCATCAGCCAGTTTGCTGTAATCTTTACCGCCGGCCTGTGCCATATCCGGACGACCGCCGCCGCCGCCACCGGTTACTTTGGCAATTTCTTTGATGATATTGCCGGCATGAATACCCTGTTTGGTCAGGTCTTTGGTAGCCGCTACAATCAGGTTGACACCGTTATCGCTCTTAGCACCCAGCACTACAACACCGCTGCCCAGTTTGTCACGGAACATATCGCTCATATCGCGCAGGCTGTTCATATCAGCCGCCTCTACTTCGCAAGCCAGCAGTTTAATGCCGGCTACTTCTTTCACCTGATTCAGCAGGCCGTCTACCTGCCCTTTGGATGCTTCCGCATGCAGCTGTGCAATCTGTTTTTCCAGATCTTTGTTCTGCGCAGCCAGCTGTTCTACACGGCCGATAATATCTTTTTC
>JAGARS010000218.1 GCA_017622155.1 Peptococcaceae bacterium | reverse complement strand
TGGGCGGTAAAGCATTTGTTCTTGATTTCAAAACAATTATCACTTGGCTTGTTGTGGCAATTCTTTGTTTCACTTTGATTTTTGAGGATAAAATTAACGGATATGTAGCGCGGAAACGTATGCTGCCCGGATTAGAGAAAGCTATAGTAACATTCAACGAAGAGGGTTATCGTTCGGAAACAGAACTCGGCAGTTCGGAATTTAAGTATGGCTCTATTATGCTGCTTGCGGAGACGGCCGACTACTTTGTATTTGTGTTTAGCCAGAGTCATGCACAGGTATACGACAAAAAAAGCATTGCGGGTGGTACGATCGAAGAATTCCGGGCGTTCATTCAAAATGCAACCGGCAAAGAAATTCAAAATGTTTAAGGGAAATGGTGCCTAAATTCAATTTGATGTAAAAGTAGTTTGCAGAATGAAAAAAGCTGTTCGTGCATGTGTGTGATTCGCATGAGCAGCTTTTTTTATGCACTATAGGGTAATGCCGATTAACAAAGTACAAGCAGAAAACATTGAATTTATGGGTTCTTTTGCATTATGCCTAAAGAGTATACAATGAATTCTGGGGTAAATTGTAAAATTATTCATATAATTTCCAAAATGATATGGACGAATGGGGAAGAATGTGTTATAATAATCACACAGAACAGCATGATATTCTTCGAAGAATCAGATAGCAGGTTCAAACGATGGAGGTAGTGTGTATGACAATAGAGAAAAAAGTAGATATGGTAATTGAGATGGTTGCACATATGAATGAACAAATGACGATGCAATTTGGTAAAATAGATGAAAAGTTTGCTCAAATTGATAAGCGATTTGACCAAATGGATGAACGTTTTGACCGTATGGAAGAACGGCTCAACAATGTGGAGAATAGACTCGCGAATGTGGAAGATAGACTAACGAATGTAGAAAGTAATCAGGAAGGTTTGCGTCAGCAGATTTCTATGGTATCAGATGCGTTGGATAGAAGCAATGCCATGCATGAAGAACGCTTTGTCTCGCTGGAACAGAAAACAGCGGAACTGGCCCATGTGCAGAATATTCATAGTACGGAGATTCTGAAACTGCAGGCAGGTTAAAAAATATGAATGTCATTGTTGGCAACAGCATACGCACACGCACCTCAAGCGTGCGAGTGCCTTTTAAAATCAAACCTTTTTCGGCTGCATAAGAAAAGGCTTTAACTCTGTATTTATCAGGGTTGAAGCCTTTTTTGCTGTACTTTATTTTTTCTCTTTGTCTTCCATAAGCCCGCTATAGAAGGAGTTCAGTGTATAAAGCGGTGCACATGGGTTGTGGCCGGTTACACGGTCTTTGGCTACCAGTGTGGTTACCAGTGCGTCGGAATATTTGTAAAACAGGCTGTCGTGACCAACACATAAGCCGATGGCAATATTCAGATCGGTACCTGCTTCGTTTAATACTTTGGCCTGCAGAATCGGATTGCAGATTTTTGGCACTTTTTTCGGATCTTTTACTTCTAAGCCAATCTGCAGTTTGTCTACAGAACCGGTTTTGCAGCATATGCCGTATACTTCAAAGCCGTGTTTGCGCAAAATTTTGGTAAAGATCTTTGCTTCATCCAACAGCCCCATGCAGGTGCCAATACCGATTTTTTTAGCACCCATGCGTTTGGCGAATTCGATGGTTTCTTCTACACGGGTCATTTTGCTGCGGAATTTGGCTTCGGCTGCGGAGGCAGATTCCATCACTTTATGATTTTCTTCTTCACTGTAGGCTTCGATTGCTGATTGAAGCAGTGCAGGGTCCATGTTTTTGGTCAGACAGAACGCAGGATATTTATCTGCTTCACCTTTACGACAGGCTTTTACG
Source organism: Peptococcaceae bacterium (assembly GCA_017622155.1). Taxonomy (GTDB): domain Bacteria; phylum Bacillota; class Peptococcia; order Peptococcales; family Peptococcaceae; genus UBA7185. Next base: position 2,573 of record JAGARS010000218.1, on the reverse strand, counting down.
GCACAGTCTACGCAGGATTTTACCGGCTCAGCGGCAGCGGTGCACACGGTTTGGGATTCATTGGTCATAATTATCACTCTTTTCTGAATTGTTGAATATGATTATTTTAGTATAACATGTTTTTGCATGAATTGCTATGGGAAAGAACGGACGATGTGTCAACAATCCCTTAGCATATCTGACAAAGAACCTCGTAGAATAGAAAGGAAACGATATCAAAGAATCCTGTAAAGAATTCTGTATGAGGGGTGAAAAACATAATGCAGCGCGTGTATCTGGATATCACGGCAGAACAGTTTATGCATAATCGCATATTGCAGTCCGCTCTGCCGGAATTTGAGCGAGACGCTAAGAGAGGTGCGCGATATCACCGTGTGTATTTGAAAAATGATACTGCCGAGGATATTATGCAGCTCTTGGCGCAAATGACCATAGAGGAAAGTGTGCACTGGATATTGCACCAGCATAAACAGCAGCTTTCACAGCTTGCAGAACCGGCACAGTTTTATGCACAGCTTCAGGAAAGAATACAGTCTGTACAGCCAAAGCTGGCACTGTTTGTACAGCATGATATAGCGGCGTTTTGTAAACGGCATGAAGCACACAGCACTGTGAGTTGGAATATAGAAGGTTATTTGCTGTTTGCAGCCAAAAAGCTAAAATGGATGGTAGATACCATTGTACAGGATATTTACCAAAGCTGCAAAGAAGAGCAGGAACGGGAAGAGTTTATTGCTTTGCTGCAGTTTTGTGCGTCGGCTCAGCAGAGCCTTTTGGATGACGTATATATTACACTTGCCAAAGATCGGTTTACGATGCTGGATGTATGGGGCAATGATTTGCAGCAGATTTATCTGGATGCATTGCCGGCTGAAGAATACATGGATGTACAGATGCACGATTTGCTGCTTAGTATCTTGATGACAATGCTGCCGAAAACGATTCATCTTTTTGTGGTAAAAGAGCAGCTGGATGATGAGGAATGGCAGAAACAGCAAAATCTATTGCAATTACTTCAGCAGATTTTCGGAGATAAAATTTGTATGGGAGGCAGTTTATAGAAAATCATAAGAAATGGTGACAGTGTGTGTATTTTTACTTGCATAAGTGGCATGTAATTCAGTATAATAAAAGTTACGGTAAAATAATGGAAAACTGATTTTTGTTACTGGAGGATGTGCCGTTTGCGTTATCAAGTGACGAAAAAAAGAATACTTATAACACTGCTTCTTTCTTTGCTTGCATTGTTGATTGTCGGGTTCAGCCTGGATGTATTTATCGACAGCGAAACAAACAGTTTCAATCAGTCAGGTATGGGGCTGATTGTACTGCTTTTAATTCTTGGCTGCTATGCGCAATCGGTAGAAGTGCGTATGCATCCAATTGTAAATGCAGTCTGGATTGGGATCAGCTTTGTTGCATTGCCTTTTGTAATGGTGCATGTGATTGAATATCTTTCCGGGCATGATGTGTCGCTTTTGCCTGATGTGCGGTTTGCACTCAATTTTTTCTGGTGTCAGCTGGTGTATGCGCTGCTGTTTGCACTTACCAATCATTATCGGTGGAGCGTGATTTTAGGCTCAGTAGTGTGTTTCCTCGTTGGAGGCATCAATCATTTTGTGCAGCTGTTTCGCGGCAGTCCGTTTCAGATTTCTGATATTCTGGCGGTGGGCACTGCTGCCGATGTAGCGGGCAATTATATCATTGCCATCAATTATGATTTGCTGCTAACAGGCAGTATCACATTTCTGGCTGTCAGTCTGGCGATTCTGGCTGAGTTTCATTGCAAACGCCGGGACTGGAAGCGTATTACAGCTTCTGTTGTGCTTCTGGGATATATTGTGTCCTCTGCAGCGTATTTCTATAGTGACAGTTTCTGGTCAAAACACAATCTGACCATTGATTACTGGAATCCGATTTACAGCTATACCAATAACGGCACCATGCTTTCTTTTGCTATGGGAGCCAAAAGTATGCGTGCGGAAAAACCGCAGGGTTATTCAGCTGCTATGGTTCAGCAGACGGCTGCAGATATGCTGGAAGGCGAAAACGCCAATATATCGGAGCTGGGTATGGGTGTGAAATTGTTGAATACCAGCGGCAGCAGTGTACGGTATACGGCTGATAGAGTTTCAGCCAGTACAACAGCAAGCAGTATCCAAAGTCCGAATATTATAGCAATTATGAATGAGTCTTACGCAGACTTGCATATGCTGGGCGATTTTAGTACGACACTGCCGGTGATGAACTACTTCAAATCGTTAAACAAAAATACCATTAAGGGGAATCTCTCGGTCAGCACTTTGGGTGGCGGCACCTGTAATACAGAGTTTGAATTTCTGACAGGGCTCAGTATGGCATTCCTGCCTTCCGGCGTTATGGCATACAGCCAGTATATCAATGATGATCTGGAAAGTATGGCTACTATTTTGGGCGAGCAAGGCTATACCTCCATTGCATTCCATCCGGGCAAGGCTACCAGCTGGGGCAGAGATAAGGTATACCCGAATTTAGGTTTTGAAGCGTTTTACACGACAGAAGATATGGAAAATCCGGACTATATGCGCGGTGCA
>JAGARS010000217.1 GCA_017622155.1 Peptococcaceae bacterium | reverse complement strand
GGTACAGCTACCAATGTGGTAGCAGGTGAAACAGTGATACATGGTGAAGCGCGCAGTCTGGTAAAAGATAAAGTGGATGCACAGATTCAGCATATGAAAGATTGCTGTACAGAGGCAGCTGCGCAATTTGGCGGGCATGTAGAGGTAGAAATAGAAGAATGTTATGCTGCTATAAGCTTGGATGAATACAGTACGACTGTACAATTGGCGAAAAAAGCAGTGCAGCGTCTTGGTATGAAGCCGGAGCTGGTGAAAAGCGGCGGCGGCAGCGATGCCAATGTATTTTGCGGTAAAGGCATTCCGGCTACCAATATCGGATGCGGGATGAACAATGTGCACAGCGTGCAGGAATATTTAAATTTAGAAGAAGTAAAAGCGGCAGCGGCATTTGTACTGGCTGTAACAGAGGCTGCGCTTGAGGATTGATATATGACAACAAAAGAACAACAGCTGTACTATCCTTTGGGCGAATTGGTAGAAGCAGTGTTTATTCGCAGAGAAAACCGCTTTCGCGCTGAAGTGGATTTAAACGGTACAACAGTAAAAGTACATGTGCCTAATTCCGGGCGTATGCAGGAGCTTTTGGTGCCGGGTGCAAAAGTATGGATACAGCGGGCATCCGGCACTGCAAAACAGAAAACGGAACGCAAGACAGCATATACTTTGCTTTTGGTGCAGCAGGGGGAACGCTTTGTCTGCCTGAATGCCCACATGGCAAACAGCCTTGTTGCATTTTGGCTGGAGCATCAGCTTCTCCCTGAATTTGCAGGATGCACCAATATAGAACGGGAGCGTACCATTGGGAATAGCCGAATGGATTTTAGAATGTATCGTGAAGAACGCTGCTGTTATGCAGAGGTGAAATCGGTAAATTTGCTGATTGGTGATACAGCGCGCTTTCCTGATGCACCTACAAAGCGAGGCAGCAAACATCTGCAGGAACTGATGCACTGTAAAGCCCAGGGAATGGATGCAGCGGCTGTATTTGTAGTAATGGGCAATCATGCTTCCAGTTTTGCGCCAAATTACGAAACAGATCCGGAATTTGCAGCAGCGTTGGCATTGGCACAGAAGCAAGGCGTAGAAATTTATATCTATACATGTGAAATTGATCTACAGGGTGTACGTTATACAGGGCGTATTCCTATGCAGGAGGAATCAGAATGGATGTTTATGCATTGATTGGTGCCAGCGGCACGGGTAAAAGCCACAATGCGTATATTGTAATGGAACAGTATGGCATTGATGTAATGATAGATGATGGGCTTTTGATTAAAGACGGCAAAAAAATGGCAGGTACATCGGCCAAAGCGGAAGAAACAACTGTAGCAGCTGTAAAGCGTGCTATTTTTCATGATCCAATGCATGCAGCCGAAGTGCGGGAACGTATCAGACAGCTAAATCCATCTAAACTGCTGATTTTGGGCACATCAGAAAAAATGATTGACCGTATCACAGAAGCACTTGCGCTGCCTCATGTAAAATACAAAATTTTTATTCAGGATATTGTGACATCGGAACAGATTGCCGAAGCACAGCGTATGCGCAAAGAAGGCAAACATGTCATTCCAATGCCGGGCATAGAAGTGAAAAAAGAGCTGCCGAACTACTGGATTGATTCTATTTTCAGTTTTATCGGCAAGAAGAATAAAAACAGCAAAAGCAAAGATTCAGAAAAAAAAGAACTGGATAAAGACAAAAGCCTTATGGCGGAAGAAAATAAATGTATCGTGCGACCGAAATTTTCTCAGCTGGGACGGCTTACCATTTCCGAAAATGCCATTGAACAGCTGGTGCGTCACAATCTGAATCGGCAGGAAGAGTTTGAAAAGGGTGCTAAAATTCAAGTAGATATGAATGATTTTGGTGTGAGCATTTATTGTGAAACAAAAGTGCGATTCGGTATTCCAATCCAGGCTGCCGTGGAACAGTTTCAGCAGCGTGCCATTCAGGATATTGATGATATGTGCAGCTTGACGGTGCTGCGTATTGATGTACGCATTACCGGCATTGCAGCGTAGGTGATACACATAGTGTGTAACTGCTATAAATGATAGGAGGGATACAAGTGACCAAACAGAATATTACAGCATGGTTTCTGGAAGGCGGCAGTGTGTCTATTCCAAAGCGTATACTGACATTTATGGAACCATTGGGGCTTTCCTTTGAAGACCTTGGGAAGATGGTGTATTTGCTGTATTGCGGTACCGATCAGATCAAACGCGGTGATCATTATGCGCAGGAAGCTGCACGTGCATTGCACCAAAAAGGATTGATTCACTGGTTTACAGACAACGAAACGATAGATTTCTCTCCAATGTTTGATAAAATCAGTGCATATGTAGGGGAAACACCGCAGTACAAAAAAGCCGATAAGGATGATGTTCCTGCAAGCAAACTGAGCTATGCGCAGATGATTAAAAATATTGAAAAAAAATTCGGACACGCTGTACCTGCAGCGGATATTTATAATATGCAGGAAGTTGTACAACTGTATAGCTGGCCATATGAGCTGGTACAGGAATTATATTTTGTATATTATCCAAATTACAGAAAACAGGAAAGTTTCAAATGGTTTTGTCAAATGGCCTATGGTGCGCAGGTTCAGGATAAGGAAAGCTTTAAAGCATTTGTGGCAAATCTGGATACCATCACATACAAG
>JAGARS010000216.1 GCA_017622155.1 Peptococcaceae bacterium | reverse complement strand
GTCATGATACGTTCTTCCAGTTCCCATTTATCAGCAGGGTCTACGATACCTTCCGGGTCACGGCCTTTCAGGTTTACATAGATACTGCAGGAACGGGTCTGGTATGCAGTTGTTTTGCTCATATCCAGTTCTGCAATGTCATTGCCGTTTTCATCTTTTTTCAGTACGGTGTAGCCGAATCTGCGCAGTGGGTCTACGTTAACACCAACGATATCGCCCAGGATGCAGGTGCAGTCTTCTTCACCGCAGTTTAAGCCGTGGTCGGAAGTTACGATGATGGTCCAGCCTTCATCCAGATAGTGCAGGAAGGTACCCAGATATTCGTCAGTTGTCTGATAGGTTGCTTCTGCGAATTTCAGAACTTCGCTTTCGTCCATGCAGGAGTCATCGCGGTTCTTCATGTATTTGATATAGTTGTGTGTCTGCAGGTCGATATTGTGATAGTGCGAGAACACAGCTTTAATATCTTTGGTTTCGATTAAATGATGGATACATTTGCTCTGCCAGTCTGCTGCCAGTTTCCACTGTGGATTGTTGCATTTCATAATTAAGTCAGCATCACGACCGCTCATCTGGCTGCTTGGAGGCATTGGGCCGAATAAATCAAACAGTTCTTTGTGCAGAGATTTCGGGAAGAAAATCTTATCATCGTCCAGCAATACTGTTGGAGAAGACCAGATACGTACATAGCTGCCGTCTTCTGCGATTTTCAGCATACGCAGGTTGCGTGTTGCAGGATGTTCGCCGGTCTGGTTTACGATGGTATCTCTCATGCCTTCATAGAATACATCGTCTTCTAAGATTGCCAATGGTTCAGCTGTTTTCTTGTCTTTGTACAGAGCTACACGGTCATATTTGCCTTCTGCATTTTTCAGAATCAGACCATAGCGTGTTACCTGACCGTAAACAATCTTCATAGCAAACTCTCTGCTGCCTTCCGGAATATCAAATTCCCAGCCTTCCGGTTCAGTAATTGGAGACATGCTGCAGCTGCAAGGGAAATCTGCTACTTCCCACTGTGTATGACCTACTGCATCGGTCTGGATTTTATATTCGGTTGTATTGCTGTAGCCTTCTACACCGATTTTCGCATCAATTTCAGCTCTGTATTTTGCTAATAATTCTTTACCTTCTGCAGAGATTTTACCTAAGTATTTATCACCGTTTTTGTAGTTGTAGTAAGGCAGGTCTTCGTCACCTTTCACTTCGCTTGTAACAGTGCCCATGAAAGTATATTTCAATTCTTTTGTCAGCTCGCTAGCGATGATAACGCTGTCGAAGTCCAATCTGCAGGTCCAGCCGCCTACAGCACCAGGGCTGGAACCGTCAATTGTCCACAGATGACCGTTGTCTACAGTTGGAGGCCAAGAGCCGCCCGGCCAGTGGAATACCAGTGTATTGATACCTTCATTTGCGGTAACATTGAAAATTGGTTCTGCTGTTAAGAAAGCAGAGGAGAATGCATTGATGGTGATTTCTTTGTGTGGTTCACCGGAGATTGCATAGTCGAAAATACCGTGTGTCATTGGGTAAGCACCGGTAGCTAATGTTGCCCACAGTGGTGGTGTGATGGTTGGGTTAGCACCCAGCAGCATCAAGTCTTCGCGGCAAGCACCTGCGTCGATCAGTTTCTGAGTGTTTGGCATTTTGCCTTCTCTCAGCATGCGTCTGGTGAAACGAGGATCCATCCCGTCAACACCGAGAATCATCAGTTTTTCAGTTAAAGCGCCTTGTCTTAACATAAAGTTACCTCCTTGAAATTATAGAATAAATAAAAAAATCTATTACATGTTTATTATACATAGAATCACAGCAAACAGCAAATAACTCTTTTCACAAAAAGAAAGCCCATCCCATAACAAAATGGAATGGGTGGGCGTGATATCCAATTATGATATAGCGATTTGCAGTTCTTGCGCCAGGCGTGTCAGAAAGTTTGCAGGATAAATTGAATTTTGATGATACAGAAAACTGATTCTCGCTTCTCGATTTGTTTTTTTCAGCAGAATGATATCTTTATCAATCAGCTTTTTGTAGGCAATAGATTCCGACATCATAACATAGGCATCTTCATTATACAGCAGCCGTTTGCGCACGATATCCAGATTTGTTGTGTACAAATCATGGGCATCATAATAGGTGTATAAATTTTGTTTGCCGCCGCCTGAGATCGCTACCATATCTTCTGATGGCAGCTTTTCCTCCAGCTGTGCATCGGTGAGTGATGCGTATTTAGAATGTTTGGATGCACACAGCACAATAGGACTGGTCAGCAAAGTCTGATAAACCAGTGGCGCAGGATTATCTGATTGCAGCGGTGCGTTTGGGGAAGCGGTGTTGTTGTACATATCTGCTGATGCCATAATCAGCCCGCAAATATTGGTATTGTTCATAATGATTTTTTCGTAGTTGTCTACACCGGCTTCGGTAAAGCGAATTTTCAGTTTGGGAAAACAATGGGCAAGGCGCCCTGTGATTTCGTCGTAGTATGTCTGCAAGAGCAGGGAGGATACAGCCAGTTCCAGCACACCGCTGTAAGCAGAGGTTTCGTTGTAGAAATCCTTTTCCGATAAATACTGTTCATAAGAGGCCAGCACCTGTTGGCAGAATTTTAGAAAGATAATACCTTGTTCCGTTAGATGTACGCCGCTGCTGGTGCGGTGCAGTAATGTTTCATTCACTTCTGATTCCAGTGCATGTATCATTTTGGTAGCAGCAGGCTGTGTGATAAATAAATTCTGTGCGGCTTTTGAGATTGAACCGGTTTGCGCCACTTCGTAAAAGCAGCGAATCCATTCTAGTTTCATAGAGTGCCCTCCTGTAAAAAATTATGAATGTTTCCTAAACGAAGTAGCAGCCCTGTTCAGCTTTTGCATATACTGCGCAGCAAATCGGACTACAGCCTTGTCTGAATCAGTCAATTGCAAATCTCGATTATGCACGATATAAATCGGTACGGTAAATTGCTTTTCGAATGGGAGTAGCACAATATCAGGATATAATCGTTCTATCCCTGGCTGAATGTAGGATGCCACAATACAGATAGAATTGTTATTAACAACACTGTCTAGATGCTGAGAAATATTGGACGATACAAATAGCGTGTTCGCATTTTTGAGAAGCATATTGCTAGTATTTTGCGGATAGCAGGTAACGAGTTGAGCATCGAGATCTGTCTGAGAGACACATGGCTTAGAAGCAAGCAAAGAATTGCGATTGACACATACTGATACACTGGTATTACCAATATAGTAAGATATGAGTCCAGAATTTTCGTGAAGTAAATCAGAAATTTGCTCAGTGGCTTCTACTACTACATGCAGCATATTAGATTCTCGCAAGGCTTGGGCGGAATAATCGCCAGAGTCTTCGAAATAACGTATGGTAATACCCGGATGAATCTGGTGCAGTTCTTTGATAAAGTCATTTAAAAACAGGGAAAAGAAAAACGGAAACGCAATTCGGCAGCTTCCTTGTAAATCTTCATTTTGTTCCAGTGCAGGCAGTGCATCCAGATAAAAATAATTCTGCATTTCACGGTAATCATCTACAATTTTTTCTGCATATCGGGAAAAGATTTTTCCTTTTTCAGTCAGCTCAATACCGGTGGAAGTGCGTGTGAGCAATGTAATCTTCAAATCTTCTTCCAGGCTGTTCACAATGCGGCTCAAATGCTGCTGTGAAATGAACAGTTTTCGCGCGGCTTTATTGATGGATTTTGTATTGGAAATGACCAGAAAATAATATAAATGCTCGATTTTCAAGATGATGCACCTCCTGATATGCCAACGGCGGATGATTTATATCCATAATACCATTATGGCTAATAGTTGTCAAAAGGGATGTAGGTGTAACGAAAAAAATAAATTGTTACACGTGTTTGTTGTAACGAGGGTGAAAAGAAGCGTTAGACATCATTGGGCTTTTGTGTTAATTTATGTGGTGAAAGGCATCTATGCCGAACCTTTAGTCCTAATTTTGAATGATTATATTTAAGGAGGAACCTCAAATGGGTAACTTAACATCCAAAATCTTTGTATGCGGCGTTGACGCAATGGACCCGAAATTAACACGTAAATACGTGGACATGGGTATCATGCCAAACGCAAAAAAAATGCTGGAAAAAGGTGCTGCACGTCAGGACCTGGTAATGCTTGGCTGTATGCCAACCGTTACTCCTCCGCAGTGGACCACAATGGCTTGCGGCTGCACACCGCAGGTACACGGTATCACATCTTTCTATCGTCTGGGCGGCGACCTGGATATGATCAACATGAACCTGGATTCTCGCAGATGTAAAGCAGAGCAGATCTGGAACGTAACTGCAGAAGCAGGTTACAACACATTGGTATGGCACTGGCCTGGTTCCGCTTGGCCTCCATCTTCTGACAGCCCAAATCTGACTGTAGTAGACGGCAGCTCTCCTGGCAGTGTTAATATGAGTACAGCGCAGGTTGACGGTGAATATCTGTTTATCGCCAGCGTTGACAACGAACGTGTTGCGTTCCGTTCCGGTGAAGCGAATGGTAGTAAAGTACCTTGCGTAATTACCGGTTTAGATGAACAGGAAGATGACGTAAGTGCAGGTTCTTCCTGGGGTGCTGCATACGACCCTGAAATGGTAGCAAAAAGCCCGGGCTTCAGACAGTATATCATTGACCCGCATGTAAACGGGCAGGGCGGTTACATCGACTTCCCAATCGACGTTGGTTATTCTCCAATCAAAGATGCTGATGATAAATGGGCAGAAGCTCCTGCAGGTGCAAAAGAATTTACCATGTTATTATCCGGCGGTCTGATTCGTCGTCCTTCTCTGATTCTGCAGAATGAAGAAGGGAAATATGACCGTGTTGCTATCTACAAAAACAAAAAATCCGTAGAACCACTGGTAGTAATCAAAAACGGTGAGTACGTACGTGATTACATTGATGATGCAATCAAACGTGAAAATCCAATCCCTGCAAACCGTGATATGCGTGTACTGGAACTGAAAGAAGACGGTTCCTTCGTGAGAATGTGGGTTTCCGCTTCTATGGATATGAATATGCATATGATGTGGCATCCACAGAGCCTGTATCAGGAAATTCTGGACAACGTGGGCTTCCCGCCTCCAACTTCCACACTGGGCGGCGGTAACAAAGAATTATTGTTAAACTGCACAAACGCTTGTTGGGAACATACAATGGAATGGCAGAGCGCATCCCTGCTGTACATGATGGAACAGAAAGGTGCAGAAGTAGTACTGTCTCATTTCCATGCTCCTGACTTAACAAAACATATGTTTATCCGTTTCATGGAAAAAGGTCACAACGGTACCACCAAAGAAGATTATGAAGAAGTAATGCAGGCTGTATATACACAGGTTGACCGCTATCTGGGCAAATTCGTTCATCTGCTGGACGAAGGCTGGACCATTATGGTAGTATCTGACCATGCACAGGTTTGCCCAACACACGGTATCCGCGGTTTAGGCGATATGGGTATGAACTGCCAGCTGATGGAAGAGTTAGGCTTCCTGAAACTGAAAACCGATGAAAACGGCAACAAACTGAAAGAAGTTGACTGGGCGAATACCAAAGCCGTTGCAAACCGTGAAATGCATATTTACCTGAACCTGAAAGGCAGAACCGATCATGGTATCGTTGATCCGAAAGATCAGTATCAGCTGGAAGAAGAAATTATGACTGCGCTGTATGGTCACAAAGACCCTATCACCGGTCAGAGAATCATTGCGTTTGCGCTGCGCCGCAAAGATGCTGTACTGGTTGGTCTGGGTGCTGAATATCCGGATTGCGGTGATATTATTTACTGCATGGCAGAAGGCTATGAACATGACCATGATGACAGTCTGCCAACCTCCACCGGTGAATGCGATACTTCCGTATCCCCAATCTTCTTTGCTTCCGGCGAAGGTGTAAAACACGGCTTCTATACCGATCGTATGATTCGTCAGCAGGACGTAGCACCTACTATGGCTGCTATGCTGGGCGTAAGAATGCCTGCACAGTGTGAAGGCGCTCCTGTATATCAGATTATGGCAAAAGAACTGGTTTACAGCTGCTAGTTTACAGTTGCTAAAAGACAAAATGCGTGCATTTTTATAAAGCTGCATCAGGTATCTGCGGTTTCGACCGCAGATACCTTGTTGTTTTGCATTACTATTGTTTTGTTTGAGTTGTTTTTGTTTGTAAAAGAGATTATGATATATACATAGAATATAAAACGAAATGAGGTGGGAGCATGAGCGGAGCAACGGAACATATTGCAGCGGATGAAATCAGCGTGTTGCGCGATGTGCAGATGGCACAGGAAATCAGAAGTTTGGCAGC
>JAGARS010000215.1 GCA_017622155.1 Peptococcaceae bacterium | reverse complement strand
CTTTATTTGAATGACAAATGATAATAACCTGATTTATTGCGATCAATCTGTACCGGCTTCTGGAAAAACTCACCGATTACTTCCGAATTGATAATCTCACTTACCGGCCCAGCTTTATACACCTGACCGCGACGCATCAGCAGACAATTATCAAATAAATCAGGAGAAATTTCTTCAAAATGATGGGTAACATATAAAATGGTATGATTATGTTCCTGCGCCATGCTGTGTACAAAGCGCATCATTTTATGTTTACTCACAACATCCAGCCCGGTCATCGGTTCATCCAGCACCATAATTTCCGGCTGTGCCAAAAGTGCACGCAAAATCAGAATGTTCTGCCGTTCCCCTTTAGACAGCCATCCATAAGACGCATCCATACGATTCTCTAAGCCCACTTTTTCCAGCAAGCGTTTCAGTTTCCGCACATGCCCGGCATGAATATATTCCTCTTCCATCCCCAAGGTACCGGAAAGACCCGATAATACCAAATCAAGTACAGACTCATTCTGATATACACGATCAAAGAAAGAGTTGCTAATCAGCCCCATTTTTTTACGCAGTTCAATAATATTCAAATCACGATAGTCTGTGCCGCGATATGTGATAGTGCCATGGGTATAATCCTGATAGCCGGCCAAAATACTCAGCAGCGTAGTTTTCCCACAGCCATTCATCCCCAGGACAATCCATCTGCTTTTTTCTTCAATATCTAATTTAATATTCTTAATCAGATAGCGATCCCCGGTCTGGCATCCTAGTCCTCTTGTTGAGATAATTGGCTCATCCATTGATCTGCCTCCTCCAGTAACTGCTCTAAGCGGTCATCTTCAACCGTTGTGCATTGTTCCATACCGTATTCATTAACATGTACCGGCACTGTAAAACCACTTTCGTTGGTCAGCCCCAAATACCGCATCTGCCAGCTGGTCATATTGCACACTTTGGCAATATTCATCTGTAAACGCTGTTCATTATCTTCTAAGTCAGGAAAATGATTAAACTGTGTTGCTTCCACAAAAGCTTTCGCACTCATGTATGCTTCTTTTTCTACACCATACTCTATTTTCTGACACTGATCACAATATAATTCAATACGCGCTTCCGCATAAGTATGGAATACAATCTGTCTAACATTCAATTCCCCGCCGCAATATCTGCAGCAGCAGTATTTTGCACGTTTCTTTAAACGTTCCACGCGCAAGGATTTTTCTTTCTGCATAATAGTTCCCCTTTCTTTACAATACATCATACGAAATATCGTACAAACACCTTGCAAATTCTTATCTATTATACTGCATTTATGCAGTGCTTATCAATATGTAAAAAAGGGCACAGCCGAAGCTATGCCCTTTATATGCTATTTTATTCGCAATTTATCGAATAGAATTACATTTCGATAATCTGGTGAACAACAGCACCATCGCAATCAGCAGGCATTCTTAAGCCCATGATAGCAGCCAGTGTTGGAGCTACGTCGATCTGTTCGATCATACGGGTTGTTTCGAAGCCAGCTTTGAAGCCAGGACCAGCACCGATGAAGATTGGACCAGCGGAGGTATCGCATTCACCCAGAGCTGTTGGCATGCTGTCGTCATGGTCATGTTCATAACCTTCAGCCATGCAGTAGATTACGTCACCGCAATCTGGATAGTCGCCGCCCAGACCCATTACAGCAGCATCTTTTCTTCTCAGAGCCCAAGCAATGATACGTTTGCCGGTTTCTTTGTCTTTGATGTTGTACAGGTCAGTAATCAGCTGTTCTTCGAATTCATACTGATCAGCTGGATCGATCAGACCGTCGATGATAACTTCGTTACCGTCAGCGTCTTTCACTTTATGCTGGTTTCTGCCTTTCAGGTTTACATAGATGTGCATTTCACGGTTAGCTACAGCTGTTGTTTTGGTCCAGTCCATAGCACGACGTTTTTTGCCTGTTTCTGGGTTTACAGCACGCACTGTGTAGCCCAGTTCTTCCATAATCTGAATGTTGCAGCCTGTATCGCCTAAGCCGCGCAGACCATGTTTAGGGCAAACCTGAGCATGGTCAGATGTAACTACCAGAGTCCAGCCCTGATCCAGGAAGTGAACGAATTTACCCAGGTAACGGTCAATCTGAGTATAGATTGCCTGCATGATAAATTCATACTGTTCAGCAGTTGTATTTTCTGTACCTTTAGCCAGGTTACGGATGAACATATGTTTCTGTAAGTCTGGAGCATGGAAGTGAGAGAATACTACTTCGTAGCCGTTGTTTTCCATCAGGTAAACCAGAGAGTCTGCCTGGAAGTCACCAACGTGTTCCCAGCACTGATGCATGCAGTCATAGATCAGTTCGAAGTCACCAAAGCCCAGTGTAGAGCATGGGGATGGGTAACCAACGTTTTCTACGATTTCTTTGTACAGAGACTGTGGATGCCAGAAGGAATCCATACTGATATCCATAGAAGCGGATACGAACATTCTTACTTTAGAACCGTCTTCAGCGATTTCCAGTACACGCATGTCACGGGTAACTGTTTTAACGTCGTCGCCTTTCAGGGATTCATCAACGATATCGCGAACATATTCACGGTTTTTGATTACTACCATTGGTTCAGCAGCTTTTTTGTTTTTGTAGATAGCTACATGGTCATAAACACCATTTTCGCCTTTCAGTACCAGACAAGGTCTTCTCAGCAGACCGCCGGATAACAGCAGAACGAATTCTTTAGCGTCAGCTGGAACTTCGTTTGCCCATTTTGTAGCTGGTTTGATGGAGGAGAAAGCGATGTCAGCTGGGATCATGTGGGAACCACCCTGACCATCTTTGTTAGGGTTTACGATGTACAGAGGGAAACCTTCATCGGATTTTCTCTGCATCAGGTCGTTTAACCCGCCGCCTTTTTTCGCTTTTTTCTCTTCGCCTAAACCTGTAACAACGCAAGGAACTTTTGCGTCTGTCATAGCGCCGGAACGATATTCGATAACTTCTACTGTTTCAGCAGCCATTACGATATATTCGCCATCGATCTGTGCGGAAGACATGTTAACGCCACCTGGGGAGGTACCGTCTACTACATGCAGATTTTCGCTATCAGAGGATGGTGGCCAAGCGGAACCAGGCCAGTGCCATACGATTGTTTTTTTGCCAGCTTCAGCTGTTACGTTCCACAGCTGTTCAGCTTTACAGTTGGTGGAGTCAAAGTTCAGAGCTACTTTATCTAAGTCGCCACCCTGTCTGTAGAATGCTGTGATACCATGAGTCTGAGGATGAGCACCTGTTGCCAGAGTTGTCCACTGTGGTGGAGTAACTGTTGGCAGGGAACCTAATAACATCAGGTCATGTCTGCAGGAACCAGCTTCAATGATTTTTTTGGTATTTGGCATGATACCCATATCAACATATTTTCTTGTCAGACGTGGGTCCATTGCGTCGATACCTAATACGGCTACTTTACTTGCTTTTGCCATTTTGGAATTCCTCCTAATAAATTTATTTGCGCGCAGCAAAAAACGCTGCAATTACCTCATGGTTTTATTTTATAACACCATCGCTAATAATGCAATCAATTTTATATTGTCGCTTATTTTATCTGGTACAACTTTTTTTTGTACGCATATACAATTTATCCATTATCCTGTTATTTATTATGTTGCAGATTGCCGCCCCCCCCCCCAATAGACGCATTATTATTAATCCGGAAAAACTATTTTATAGAGCAGGGCGCTCACATTCCTCTATTTTTGAATTCCAGCGATATGCGATATGTAGGATAAGATAACCCACAAGTTTACGCATATACCACATACAGTACAAAAAAAGAGCATCGGTTTATACCGATGCTCTGACACAAGGCTATTAGCCTCTGTTGAATTTTTTGTTAAATGCTTCTACACGACCAGCAGCAGCGTGAACACGCTGTTTACCACTGTAGAATGGATGGCATGCATTGCAGATTTCTACTTTGATATCTT
>JAGARS010000023.1 GCA_017622155.1 Peptococcaceae bacterium | reverse complement strand
TCGCCTAATTTTGCCATCTGTGCAGCCAGTTCCGGATCATTTTTGGTTTCACCCGGCAGGAAACGAACATTTTCCAGCATGATAACATCGCCATTCTGCATAGCCGCTACCGCAGCTTCTACTTCAGGCCCAACCACTGCATCCAGTTTTTTTACCGGCTGACCGATAATTTCAGCCAAACGAGCTGCTACTTTGTCCAAGCGCAGAATTGGATCGGAATCATCTTTTGGACGACCCATATGTGTCATAACGATAACTTTTGCACCCTGGTCTGCCAGATATTTAATAGTAGGCGCACCGGCCTGAATTCTCACATCATTGGTAATTTCACCTGTCGTTTTATTCCGTGGAACATTGAAATCCACACGTACCAGTACGCGTTTTCCGGTTAATTCAATATCCTGCATAGATTTTTTTGCCATAATAGAACCCTTCCCTTCAAAATTTACATACTGTATTCATTATATACGCTTTTGAACTTTGTTTCAATAGAAATCCGAAAAAGAGCAGGGATAAAAAGAAAATAAAATATCTTAAAATGATAAATGATATTCAGACACATAATAAAAGCAGCAATCATTTCTGCAAACCCTCGTTCCCTGGACATTTTCTTGATTGTCTAACGCTTATGGATTACATCCACCGCATTTCAGACAATCTGCGAATCTGTCCATGTCAATCTCGACACTGCAGAAATATTGCTGCTTATTATTAATATACTTTTACTCTTGTGTCTTTTTCGCATCTGCCCGTTTCACTTCAAATGGCAGTCCGCCCTCGCGCAATGACTGATGCAGAAACAGATTGATGGCATCAGACAATGTAATACCCAATCTTTCAAAAAAATGCGCCCTCGACAGAGAGCGCATTTGTCATTTTCAGGCTTTGAATTATTCAAACAGCCATTTGTTTGGCAGATAGTCGTATTCTAATACTTCGTCAGCGTTGAAGTAGATAGCGATTTCACGAGCAGCGCTTTCTACGCTGTCGGAAGCATGTACTACGTTACGGCCAACTTCCTGACCGAAGTCACCGCGGATGGTGCCGCAAGCTGCGTTCAGAGGGTTGGTAGCGCCGTTGATTTTACGTACTTCTTCTACTGCGTTTTTGCCTTCCAGTACCAGAGCTACTACAGGACCGCTGGTGATATAGCTTACCAGACCTGGGTAGAAAGGTTTTTCTACGTGTTCAGCATAGTGCTGAGCAGCCTGTTCGTTGCTTACCTGCATAATTTTCATACCTGCTACGCGCAGACCTTTTGCTTCGTAACGAGCGATAATGTTGCCTACCAGGCTTCTCTGTACGCCGTCTGGTTTAATCATTGCAAATGTTTTTTCCATGATTCAATACCCCTTCTTTTATTAAAGATTTCATAAATATTATTGAGCAGTTATTCTGCTTTTTTGCCTTCACTGTCAATAGCCTCACCATTAGATGCTACCACATTTTCTGCTGTAATGCAAGGGATTTCTTCATCCACTTTGTGTTCTGCATCTGCCGGTGTTTCTGTATCAGCCGATACTTCTGCCGTTTCTGCACTTGCTGCGGTTTCTTCCGCACGGTTTTCTGCAGCTTCAGCTTTTGCTTCTTCAGCCTGTGCTTCTGCATCCTGCTGTGGTTTCGGGCGTTTTTTCTTCATGCCTTTCTGTTCCGCCAGCAATTCTGCTTTTTTCTTGTCCAGTTCTTCTAAAGAACGGCCTTCCATCAATGCCAGGAACTCGTCTGCCTGCAGGGTTTCCCGTTCTTTCAGGGTTTCCGCAATCAGTGTCAGCTTATCCATATTGTCACGCAGCAGGCGGGTTGCTTCTGCATGGCATTCGTCCATCATGCGTTTTACTTCTTTGTCGATGGAGTATGCTACGGCTTCACTGTAGTTGCGGTCGCGACCCAGGTCACGACCCAGGAATACCTGGTCATTGTTGTTATTGCCGAATGTGATGGTGCCCAGTTCGTCGGACATCCCCCATTCTGTCACCATGCGGCGAATGATGCTTGTAGCGCGCTCGATATCGTTGGATGCGCCGGTACTGATTTCGTTCAGCACCAGTTCTTCTGCTACACGGCCGCCCAGCATCATAATTACCTGCTGACGCAAGTGTGTGCGTGTCATATAGTTGCGGTCCTCGGTAGGCAGGAACAAGGTGTAACCGCCTGCACGGCCGCGTGGAATAATAGATACTTTGTGTACAGGGTCTTCACCCGGCAGGAGATAACCGCACAGTGCATGCCCTGCTTCGTGGTAGCTTACCAGATTCTTTTCATAGTCGCTCATTTTAGCACGGGATTTCTTTTCCGGCCCTGCAATTACACGTTCAATGGACTGTTCCAGCTGCTGCTGGCCAATTTTTTTCAAGCCCTGACGTGCGGATAACAATGCCGCCTCGTTCACCAGGTTGGCCAGATCGGCACCGGTAAAGCCGGCTGTCTGCTTAGCAATCACGGACAAATCCACATCGCTGGCCAGTGGTTTTTTGCGAACATGCACTTGCAGAATTTCTTCACGACCACGTACATCCGGACGGTCTACTGTTACCTGGCGGTCAAAACGACCCGGACGCAGCAGTGCAGGGTCCAGAATGTCAGGACGGTTGGTAGCTGCGATGATAATAATACCTTCGTTGCTGTTGAAGCCGTCCATTTCTACTAACAGCTGGTTCAGTGTCTGTTCGCGTTCATCATGACCGCCGCCCACACCGGCACCGCGCTGACGACCCACTGCATCAATTTCGTCGATAAAAATAATGCACGGAGAATTTTTCTTTGCCTGTTCAAACAAATCTCTTACACGGGATGCACCCACCCCAACAAACATTTCTACAAAGTCGGAACCGCTGATGCTGAAGAATGCCACACCGGCTTCACCGGCTACTGCTCTTGCCAATAATGTTTTACCGGTACCCGGAGGCCCATACAGCAGCACGCCTTTTGGAATTTTGGCACCGATATCATTGAATTTCTTCGGTGATTTCAGGAATTCCACGATTTCTTCCAGTTCTTCTTTGACTTCGTCGGCACCGGCCACATCATCGAATGTTACTTTGTTTTTCTCATCGATAACGACTTTGGCTTTGCTTTTACCAAACTGCATCACCTTGCCGCCGCCACCGCTGGACTGATTCATCAGGAAAATAAACAGCCCTACCATCAGCAGAATCGGCAGAAGAGATGTCAAAAGCGACATCCAGAATGGAGGTTCCGGTGTTTCCATCCAGGATACAGAAACGCCGTCTTTGTTTAACGCTGTCAGTTCTGCAGCACTGGTTTGCGGCGTTACAATCCCTGTAAATACACTGCCGTCTGTCAGTTTCCCTTCAACAGTCAATGTGTTGCCATCCGCACTTGGCGTAATAATAATTTCAGATACACGATCTGCATCTACCGCAGCCATAAGCTGTGTATAATCTTTAATATCAGCCTGTGTAATCTCGGTGTTTTCCATCGGTGCGCCAAACTGGATGAATGTCATCGCCATCAGCACAATCACCAGATACACGGCCATTGTTTTTAAGCCTCTGTTATTCAAAATATACCCTCCTATTTTTGCCTTATTTATAACATCTATGATATACAAATCGTTACTGCTCTTTTTTTCCCCGTTCTTTTGCAAAAACCCTTTTGGAATTTATTGAATTATCCACGAGAAAAACATAATTTGCAGATTCTTTTCGTTTCCCCTGTCGTTCTGATTGTTTCGGACAGATAAATGCCGGGAATCCAGACAATTTCTTCGCCGGATACTACCAGCGGTATCTTATGGCGCTCCGGCTGTGGCACCTTACGGTCAATAAACAGTTTTTTCACTGATTTGTGCCCGCCGTTTTTCAGCCGCACCCGATCACCGCTTTGTCGCTGGCGTATCGTCAGCATATCCGCCAGCTGATCGGCATCTGCCCAAATGGTATAAGCATCGCATCGCAGCTGCGCCGGCTCTTCCGGTGCAATCTGCCACTGTGCCTGAAACCGCCCGTAACAAGTATGCACTTCGGGCTGTACGGCTATTTCCCAATGATATGTTTCCTGTTCAAGCGCACCATCCCGCTGTGTCGTGATACGCAGCAAATCATACTGACGCATAAACACAACACCATCGGATAACATCAGCCGCTTTGTACCGTCTGATTCCATAGCCATACTGCACATTTGTTCCACCTGCGCAAAAGTCAGATTGGCAAAGGAACCCGTCCATTGCCGGTACAGCTTGCGCAATATTCTGCGCTGCAGGGCAATATGCTGTGTGCGAAACACCTCTGCCGGAAACAGCACACCATCCGGCTGTATACTGCCGTGCTGCTGCCACAGGCTTTCCACCTGCGTTTCTATATAATCCAGATCGGCACCGGTGCTGTCCTGCATACGCACCAGCACATCAGCGATCTGCGGATTGTACGCTTTCATTTTCGGCAGCAGTTCCAGGCGAATCTGATTGCGCAAGCAGCTTGGCTCCATGTTGGTAGCATCAATATAATATGGCAGCTCATGCTCCGCGCAATAGGCTGCCAGCGCTTCTTTGGACACCTGTGCAAAAGGGCGAATCAGCATACTGCCATCAGCTGCATCCCATATATCCACAGGCGGCATTGCGCAAAGCCCATCCAGACCGCAGCCCTGCACCATATGCAAAAGTACGCTCTCTGCCCGGTCATCCCGATGATGGCCAAGGGCCAGCTTGTTGATACCCCATAGGGATTTGGCATCCAGAAAACACCGAAACCGCACCTCATGCCCGGCCTGTTCCAGCGATACTTTATGTAGTTCGGCGTATTCCGCCACATCCACCTTGTATAAACGAAACGGCAGGCCATACTGTTCAGCCAAAGTTTCCACATACTGTGCTTCTTCATCAGCTTCCGGGCGCAGCATATGGTGTACATGCACCACATATAAGCTGATGCCGTACTGTGCAGCTCTCTTGTGCAGCAAATGCAGCAGTGCCACCGAATCCGGACCACCGGATACACCAATCAGCACACGGTCCCCTTCATGCAGCATATGAAATTGTGTGATAGTATCCCATACCTGACGCAAAGCCATCCCTCCGTTTATGCAGTAGATTCTATGACATTTTATTATAACAGAAACAAAGAACAAATAAAAGAAAAATGTAGGGCTGACAACATAACAAAACAGGCAGTAATTGATTCCGCAAACCCTCGCTTATACGACAAAGAGACAGTATACAAATTTTCTTTCCTCATTGGCTCTGGACATTTCCTCCATTGTTTATCTTTGTCAGACTTTCGTCTGCCACGGCACAAACAATGTTCGTCAATGTCCATCCCAAAATCGAATTCGAAAATTGTACTACTGTCTCTTTTAATTTTATATACAATATAAACCTAAGGCGCAGGATTTTTTGCGGCTGACTAGGCGGCTTTTGGTTTTTTGATCGACGCGTACTTGATGTACGCAAGGCGAAAAACAACAACGTCAGGCGCAAAAAAGACAAGCCGTTACACACGCATGTGTTCTTCTTCTAACTTCTTCTCCGCCTCGATCCTAGCCTGCAGTTCTTCCCAGTCATGCCAGCAGCCTTCTTCCAGTGCCAGCATTGCCGCCCGATGTTCTTCTTCCGGATTATTTTTCATAATCTTACGACGAATTTTACGCGGTGTGCTTTCTAATTTTTCATACAGCACCGGTATTACCAGAAGGCTGATAATGGTGGAGAAACTCAGCCCGAAGATTACTGTTATCGCCATTGGGCGGAACATTTCTGCACCTTCTGCCTGGCTGATCATCATCGGAATCATGGCAAGCACTGTGGTCAATGTGGTTACCAGAATCGGACGCATTCTTGTTTTCCCTGCTTCGATTACGGATTCCCGTTTGCACAAGCCTTTTGCCCGCAGCTGCTGGATATAGTCAATCAATACAATGGCATTGTTTACTACAATCCCTTCCAGCATCAGAATCCCCAACAGCGACATCATACTGATGCGCTGCCCTGTGAGGAACAGACCAACAAATACCCCGATAAACATAACCGGTACGCTGGCCATAATCAAGAGCGGATTCCACAGGCTTTCAAATTGACACGCCATTACCATGTACACCAGAATCAGCGCCATCATAATTGCCAGATACAAATCGTTGAATACTTCCATCATACTTTCGATGTCACCGCCGGAGTTGATGGTGCAGCCTGCAGGAACCGGCAGCTGATCTACCAGCGCCATAATTTCTGTATTGACACTGCTCAAATCCCGGCCGTATACATCGCAGGATACCGTTTCTACTCGGCTCTGATCCTGACGGGTAATGCTCTTCTGCCCGAAACCGTGCTCAATGCTTGCTACTTCGGACAGCGGTACCTGCCCGCCGCTATTGGACGGAATCATCAGATTGCGCAAATCATCCAGCGAAGTGGTCATTTCATCCGGATATTTCAGTACAATATCCAGTTCTTCCTCACCACCGCGGTATTTGGAAATTGTAGAGCTGTTCAGCGCCAAGGATACGGTCTGATATACATTGTTGGCACTGATATTGTAATAAGCCGCTTTATCACGATCGATGATGATATTCAGTTCTTCATCGGTATCAGCAACACTATTGTCAATATTGATTACACCGTCTACCGTGCGCATAGCAGCCTCGATACTGCCTGCCAGCTGTTCCAGATCATCCGGGTTGTTCCCCTGAATCTGAATGGAGATAGAGCCGCCGGAACCCATAGAAATCATGTCCATGGCGCTGACCGTTACCTTTGCCCCAGGAATACCGTCTACCTGTTTTTGCAATGCATGGGCTACATCGGCACTGCTGCGGTCACGCTGGTCTAATGGCACCAGTACCACAGTCAGTGATGCACTGTTGCCGCTGACACTGTTCATAATCAAGTCTACTTCCGGTGTGCGTTCTATGATATCTTCTACATAATCGGCCACCTGTTTCGTTTCTTCCATAACAGTGTTGCTTGGCAGGGAAATCGATACACTAATCTGCCCTGCATCCTGGCTTGGGAGGAGTTCGGCACCGAGCATCGGCACCAGCATACAGGAGCCGATCAATGCTGCAGAGATAATAGCCATCGTGCGTTTTTTATGATTCAAAGCAGCCACCAGCACACCCTGATACCACTCAATAAATTTATTGAATTTGCCATCAAACCATACCTGGAACTTGGCTATCCCTTTTGGTTTGTGTTCCTCGCTGTATTCATACAGAATCAGCAGTTTGGAGGACATCATCGGCACCACAGTAATGGATACCACCAGCGATGCAATCAGCGCAAAGCAAATGGTAAGCGCAAACGGAATTACAATCTGTTCTGTCATACCGCCTACGAATACGAACGGCAGATATACCGCAATCGTAGTCAGCGTAGACGCTGTAACCGCACTTACTACTTCCTGTGTCCCTTCTACCGCTGCCTGGTACTTGCTCTTGCCCATAGTGCGATGGCGATAAATATTTTCCAGTACTACAGTGGAGTTATCCACTACCATACCAACCGACAGCGCCAGCGCTGCCAATGTTACCAGGTTCAGTGTATAATTGCCGAAATACAGCAGCACAAAGGTGGAGATTACCGACAGCGGAATGGATACCCCAATAATAATGGTGCTGCGGAAATTCCCCAAGAAAATAAACACTACAAACATAGCAATGACAACAGCCTGCCACAAGTTTGTAACTACATTGTCTACAGAGCTGTTAATCATATCAGCAGAGCTGTAAGCAATGGTCAGCTCAATATCATCGTACAATTCTGCATCCAGTTCAGCCAGTGCTTTACGCACATCTGTATCTACATCAACGGTGTTCCCGTCACTTTCTTTCTGAATTTCCAGCGAGATTACTTTCTCCCCGTTCAGTGTTACGATAGAATCTGCTTCAGATAAACCGATGCGAATATCTACAATATCACCCAGACGCACAGTGGCACCGGTCTGCAAGGTCAGTTTGGTATCTGCAAGCGCCTCAATGCTTTCGTACTGCCCCAGCGTACGCACCAGAATTTCCTGGCTGCCCTGCGTAATATAACCGCCCGGCGAGTTCATATTTTCCGCCATAATAATCTGAGAAATAGAGCCTGCGGTCAACCCGTAATTGCTCAATTTGTGCGGGTCGGCAGTGATAATTACCTGCTGCTCCTGCCCGCCGCTGACATTTACAGATGCTACCCCTTCAATACGCTCCAAACGAGGAGCGATGGTATCTTCTACAATTTTATTAACATCTTCTAAACTGCGGTCACCATTTACCCCGATGGTGATAATCGGGAGACTGTTGATGTCCAGTTTCAGAATAGAAATATCCTGTGCCTCTTCGGGCACCATCATCTTGGCCATTTCCAATGCATCACGAATATCATTGGTGGCCGTATCCAGATTGGTACCGTACTCAAACATTACCATTACTACAGAACTGCCGGCAGAACTGATAGAAGTAATGCTGTTCATACCGGAAATGCCTGCCATAGAAGCCTCGATTGGCTTGGTGACACGCTGTTCCACTTCTTCCGGACCTGCGCCGTCATAGCTGGTCATAACCGCCATAATCGGCAAATCCATTTTAGGCATCAGGTCGATAGACATACGGGTAAAAGAAACCACCCCGAACATAATCAGCACCAGTGCCGCCATAGCGATGGTAACAGGCCGTTTTACCGAAAACTTACCAATATTCACGCCCGGTCACCTCACTCTGCAGATTCTTCTGTCTGATTCTCATCTTTATCAGAATTTATATCAGTATTTTCTGTATTTGTTTCTATGCTGCTGTCGGCGGCTTCCTCGCCTTCCGCATCCTGTGCAATGTCACCGATATAATCCTGTTCCACACCATCCAGTGTTACCACAGTTACCGCAGAGCCGCTTACCAGATCGCCATTGCCTTTGACTACAATCTGATCGCCCAGTTCCAGCCCTGCATCCACAACATAATAATCCCCGTCATTCATGCCCAGGGTCACTTTTGCTTCTTTTACTGTGCCGTCCGGCTGTACTACGAATACCACAGGCTGTGCTTCTTTATACACAATAGCATCTACCGGAATCACCAGCACACTGTCGGCATGGTCTACAATCACTTCAATTTCTGCATACATACCGGCTACCAGTGCATCATCCTTGTTTTCCATGGCAACCGTAACAGGATAATTTTTGGTCTGTGCATTCATCACTTTGCTGATTTCGGTAATTTTACCGCTCATCCACTGATCAGATACGGAATTGATGCGCAGAAGCACTTCCTGACCAATGGCAATTTTGCTGACATTCTGCTCATTGATGCCGGTGGAGATTTCCAGTGTATCAACATTGGCAATTTCAAACATCGGCGCACTGGCAGTGGCATACGAACCCACATTGGCATTGCTCATGGTCACAGTGCCGCTGATTGGCGCTGTAACAGTGGCATAATCCACCGACATTTGCGCCTGACGCATCTGGTTGCTGGCGTTCTCATAAGCCATTTTCAGCTGATTTAATTCGTTTTGACTCACTGCGCCCAGTTCAAACAGCTGTTTTCCGTTTTCATAGTTGGTATAGGCATTGTCATACTGCAGCTTCGCATTGCTCAATGTAATATTGGACATTTCGCTGTCCAGTACAGCAAGCACCTGCCCTGCACGCACCTTATCCCCAACTTTTACATTCACAGCCTTAATCTGCTCCATACCGCTTACTTTAGCAATAACATTTACAGTGTTTTCTGCTGCTGTCAAACCGCCCAATGTCACTGTTTTGTCAAAATTCTGCATAATTACAGTCTCCGCTGTAACCGGAATGGTAGACACTATCGTTTCCTGCGCTGCTTCTTTACTGTTTCCGCAGCCGCCAAGCACCGGCATTGTCAAGAATGCCCCCAGTGTCAGTACAGCCACTTTTTTCGCCGTATCCTTTTTCATAACTCATATCCTCCGTAATATGTGCAACTATTGCACACAACTATTTTCCCGCATATTATCATAGCACTTTTTTTTGAAAAATCAACCTCTCACAAGCGAATTTGGCAATTTGTAAAAATATCTTAATGATTCCGTTCATTCCGCATAAAAAACACGACAATTTATAAAAAACCGTCGTGTTATAAAAGCTGTTCTATTTTAACGTTTTTCCGATTTGATAAAGAATGTCAATATCAGGCACACAGCCATCGCAATCACCATAAAGAAGAAATCCCCGTTGACCGCCTGTGTAGCTGCCAGATTATACTCCGGTGTCCCTTCTATCGGTGTGCCGGTATTGCCCGCTGCCAGATAATAGCGCATCAGATTGATACTGAGCATAACTGTCAAAATATTGGTAGATACTACCTGCACCAGCTGTTTTGCCCAGTTGAACATGCTGGATGCATGACCGGACATATCC
>JAGARS010000214.1 GCA_017622155.1 Peptococcaceae bacterium | reverse complement strand
GAAGCAAAGGTTTAACAGAAAAAGTTGTTCTGTTAGGGATTGACGGTATGGACCCTACATTCTCCCGCAGAATGATTGAAGAAGGGAAAATGCCAAACCTGAAAAAACTGGTGGAAAAAGGTGCTGCGCGTAAAGACCTGCGTCTGTTAGGTGCCAACCCTACCATTACACCTCCAATGTGGACTACACTGGCTACCGGTGCTTACCCAATGACACACGGTGTTGAAGACTTTAACATCAACCTGAAAGGGGAACTGGATGTAAACTTTGCAGGGATTTATTCCAAATATGTACACGCTGAACCATTGTGGAACATTACTGCAGAAGCCGGCAAAAAAACACTGGTATGGCACTGGCCGGGCGGCGCATGGCCTCCAACCAGCGACAGTGAAAACCTGATGGTAGTAGATGGTTCTACACCGGGTGCTCTGGGTTTTGGTTATGCAATGCGTGACAACGAAGTAACTGTAATTGCTAACTTGAAATCTGAAAAACCAAGTTATCATATGTATTGCGCACCGCACAGCAAAGGCTACGATGGAGACGGTAGCGATTTGCATTTCTCCGGTACCGGTACTCGCGATACATCTAAAAAACCATATCACGATGAACTGTGGGCAGAATTCTCTGAAGGAATTGCATGCAACGGCTACAAACCAAAACGTTACATGGACTATCGTTTGATGCACAGTCTGCCTGGCGATAGCGGTATGGATACACTGAAACGCTTTCCGCAGAACATTGCACTGTCCCCTCTGACTGAACCACAGGGTTGGGCTGGCGAAGTTCCGGAAGGTGCAAAAGAATTTACATGGCTGCAGGTATTCGGTCATATGCCGGCTCCTTGTCTGCTGCTGAAAAATAAACAGGGTGTATATGACAGAGTTGCTGTATATATTTCCAAAGAAATGCCTCAACCGGTTGCATTGCTGGTAAAAGGCGAATATGTGAAAAATGTACCTGGTATTGTACCAAAAGGTCAGACCGGCGAAATGGAAAGAGTAATCCGTAACATGTGCCTGCTGGATTGTGCTGAAGATGGCACTTATGTGCGTATGTGGGGCTCTCAGGCATTCTCTGCGGAAGATAACTGTGTATGGTATCCGCATTGGGTATTCGACAAAGTTGTTGGCAAATTCGGTCCTCCTGTTCCAACAGGTCAGGGTTTCGGCGGCGATTTCGATATTATGGACTGCAACTTCAAACAGTGGGAACAGGCTGCAAAATGGCAGGCTGACAGCATGAAATACATGATGCAGGAAGAAGGGGCAGAAGTAGTATTCAGCCACTTCCACGGGCCTGACATGATGGGTCACTGCTACATGACCTGGCTGAAAGACAGAAAAGTGGCATACGATCCACGTTCTATCTCTGTGGCTCCGGAAGAAGAAATCCACAAACTGCATGAAAGAACTTATATGATTACCGATGAATACATTGGTGAATTCCTGCCGATGATTGATGAAGGCTGGACCATTCTGCTGTTCTCTGACCACTCTCTGGTATGCCGTAACGAAGATATGATTCACCAGATTGGTGACAATATGGGTGTTAACACAGGCGTTATGCTGGAACTGGGTTACACAGCTCTCTTGAAAGATGAAGACGGCAATCTGCTGCCTGAAATCGACTGGGAAAACACAAAAGCTGTTCAGCAGCGTTCCAACTCCATCTTTATCAACTTGAAAGGCCGCGATCGTTTCGGTATCGTAGATCCTGCTGATAAATATGAACTGGAAGAACAGATTATTACCGATCTGTATGGCTATAGAGATAAAATTACCGGCAAACGCGTAATTTCTCTGGCATTACACAAAAAAGATGCCAACCTGTTAGGCTTGGGCGGCGAATATACCGGCGCAGATATCATCTTCTTTGTACACGATGACTACGCAGTAGACCACGGCGAAGGTCTGTCCACTGCTACCGGTTATGATGATACCACACTGAGCCCAATCTTCGTGGCAGCAGGTCCTGGTATTAAAGAAGGCTATGAAATGGAACTGTTCCCTCGTGAAGTAGACGTGGCTCCTACCGCAGCGGTACTGTTGGGAGTAAGAATCCCTGCACAGTGCGAAGGCTGCCCAAGCTACAGCATTCTGAGCGAAGAACTGTAATTTCAGATTGTTTCGAAATAACGAAATAGCAAGTATTGTTTGAATGACAACAGCGGATGTATGACATAATTTGCTGTACATCCGCTGATTTTTTAGAGCAAAATTTTCATTATTTTTCTTGTTCTTTTTATTTATTACAAATGAGGTGTTTTTATGCAAACCAAGAAATCGACATTTCTGCATTGTGCAGTCGTATTTATTATAGCGTTTGGTTTTAGATTTTTACCGCCAATCGGTCAAATTACACCGTATGGCATGGGTATTTTAGGTACATTTATTGCAGCGATTTACGGGTGGTCTACAATTGGTATGGTATGGCCGTCCTTTATCTGCTTAACATCTATTGGTTTGACAATTGGTGTCAATCAGATGATCGCAGCCGGTTTCAATGTAACCATTATCTCTATGATTTTTGTATTTCTGCTGATGGCAGTATTAGACGAAACAGGTGCTGTTACATGGCTGGTTAATACGATTTTAGGCGGTAAATTTACAAAAGGCAAACCTTGGATGACATTGATGCTGTTATTCTTAGCGGTATATGTTGGCGGTGTACTGAACTCGATGGTAATGGCAATTGTATTCGTAGGTGTATTCACAAATATTTGTCAAAGCCTGAAGGTGC
The DNA here is from genome assembly GCA_017622155.1 of Peptococcaceae bacterium. Lineage (GTDB taxonomy): Bacteria > Bacillota > Peptococcia > Peptococcales > Peptococcaceae > UBA7185. The sequence continues at coordinate 3,023 of JAGARS010000214.1, read as the reverse complement.
AGCCGTTCACTAAACTGCCAACCTTTATGATGATTGGGGCTGCGCTGTCTCTGTTAATGGGGCAGATTGGGATTCCTGTAATGGGTAATGCACTGATGCTGGTAGCTACTTACAACGCAATGTTCCCGGTTCCGTTGAACTTTGCAAAATATATGGTATTTATGATTCCTATGGGGATTCTGACAATTGCATTCTTTATCGTATTGATGCGCTTTGTATTCCGTGTAGATGTTACTCCGCTGAAAGAATTTGACCCTAGTATGGTAGGCGAAAAGAAAGCCATTACACGTGACCAGAAATTGGCGATTGCTTTCTTCGTAATTTACATGGTATTAATCGTAGTATCTTCAATCAGCGTTTTAGGTCCTGTGGCTGCGTTCCTGGGTAAATTCGGTATGTTCGGGATTATCGCAATGGTATTGTGTGTCATGATGCTTTTGAAAAAAGAAGATGGCACACCATTCTTAAACTTCCATCTGTCTGCGTCTAAAATCGCATGGGATCCAATTTTGATGGTAGCGTTCATTATGGTAATCTCCAGCTACATGAACACTGCTGAAACCGGTATTTCTCAGACACTGATGGGTCTGTTGATGCCGTTTGCACAGCTGAATCCACTGGTATTTATCGTAATTGCATTGTTGTTTGCAGTTATTTTAACCAATGTTGCTACCAACTTAATCGTAGTAGTACTGGTAATGCCTGTTCTGTTCAACTTTGCAAGCATGGTAGGCTTAAACAGCACAATGCTGATTCTGTTACTGTTTATCTTCTCTCATTTGGCAATCTGCACACCGGCAGCTGCGCCTCCAACCGGGATTTGTATGACAGCAACAGAAATTATCAAACCAACCGATATGATGAAATATGCAATCATCTGCCTGCCGTTCCTGTTTATCTTTGTAATGGTAGTAGGGATTCCGTTTGCAAATCTGATTTTCTAATTCGAAAGTTTCTTAACAATTATACTACCCTAAAAAACACATCGCCTATGAGTTTGTCTATCTCAAGGGCGATGTGTTTATTTATTTTTCGGTATGTGTACCGAATTTTTGCTGAAATTGTTTTTTTGTGAATTCGAGAAAACGTTTTAATAATATGTTGTTTTCATTATTGGGATTATCACGATACAGCAGACAATGCGCAATTGGGTATGCAGTCGTCATAGGGATGCAGGCAAAACCGTCTTTTTGAAACTTGTGTATATAGGCGAGTTTTGGGATATAGGTAACAGAAAGCCCTTCCAGCATCAGTGTTTTATGAAGATCGGCGTTGCTGGACATCGAAACGGCCTGTGCGTAAATGAGATCCGGCATAACAATAGGCGTAATCTGATATAAAGAGTAATGAAGCTGTGATTTTTGTGCGTATTTTTCCAATATGGTATTATCCACGCTTTTATATTTCATCAGTGGATGATCGGGGCGAGCGCATAACACCATAGAGTCTTCTATTAGGGAGAGCACTTTGATATCTTCGGTTTCATTCTGTTTTAATGCACTTTGTATATATGGCACGCCGGCAGAATATAATACAAGGTCGCAATATCCGTGAAACAGATAGGACAGTAACTCGCTGCTGTGTGCCTCGATGATTTTTATCGCGACATTTGGGTGAAACTGCATAAACGTACTGACCGCTCCTGGGAGAAACAAATCGGAAAAAATAGAAGCAGAAAAAATAGACAGATTTCCTGCAAGCTGCAATTCCTGCTGCTGAAATTTCTGCAGTTCCTGTTTTGCATTCTGATATTGCTGCAAAATCATTTTTGCATAAGGAATAAACAGCTGACCTTGTGGTGTAAGGGTGATACCGGTATGCGTACGATTCAATAAAGGCACTTCCAGTTCATCTTCCAGTTTTTTTATTTGTGTATTAATTGCCTGCTGAGAAATAAAAAAGTTTTGTGCAGCAGCGTTGATAGAACCGGTTTCTGCCACATGCAGAAAATAGGATAGCTGATTCATATGCATAGAAAACTCACCTCGCAAAATGGTTGTTTTGTACAGTATAACATATTTTTTATATCTTTCAATTTTTATTTGCAAGATGTTGCAATTTGTTGCATTGTTTTATTGATAGACGATGTGAGTGACAAACGATATACTATACTTATAGTAGTTATAAACTAAGAAAGGATGATTTTATGTTAAGAAGTAAAGGTTTAACAGAGAAAGTTGTATTATTAGGGATTGACGGTATGGACCCTACATTCTCTCGCAGAATGATTGACGAAGGGAAAATGCCAAACCTGAAAAAACTGGTGGAAAAAGGTGCTGCGCGTCATGACTTGCGTATGCTGGGTGCAAACCCTACCATTACACCTCCAATGTGGACTACACTGGCTACCGGTGCTTATCCTATGACACACGGTGTTGAAGACTTTAACATCGGTATGAAAGGGGAACTGGATGTAAACTTTGCAGGGATTTATTCTAAATATGTGCATGCAGAACAGCTGTGGAATGTAACCGCAGAATCCGGCAAAAAAACATTGGTATGGCACTGGCCGGGCGGTGCGTGGCCTCCAAGCTCTGACAGTGAAAATCTGTATGTAGTAGACGGCACTACACCGGGTGCGCTGGGCTTTGGTTATGCGATGCGTGATGGTGAAGCAACTATCATTGCCAACACCAATGCGACAGAACCAAAATTCGTTGGCTATGCAGCAAGCCACACCAATGGTTATGATGGTGACGGGAATGATTTAGTGCCACAGCTGGTAGGTGGGCACAGTACCTCCAGAAAACCATACCATGATGAATTGTGGAAAGAATTCAGTGAAGGGATTGCATGCAACGGCTATGTGCCAAAACGCTATATGGACTATCGTCTGAGCCATCTGATGCCTGGCGACAGCAATATGGACGTTCTGAAACGTTTCCCGCAGAATGTATCTGTATCTCCAATCAGTGAGCCGGAAGGCTGGGTAAATGCTCCGGAAGGTGCAAAGGAATTTACATGGCTGCAGTTATTCGGTCATATGCCGGTTCCTTGCCTGATTCTGAAAAATGAACAGGGTG
>JAGARS010000213.1 GCA_017622155.1 Peptococcaceae bacterium | reverse complement strand
AGTGACACCTCGCTCAGCACGATGACTGTAAAATTTATCTACATGCTGATACGTACATAATTCGCTGACTTCAATGTGTGCACGTAACAGACCGATTTCTTCTAACTGCAGCTGATTCGCCTTCCACAGATCCACTTTGCCATGATGTGTATCTGTCGGTGTGATAATTGCATCTGCAAAGGAAAATGCTTCTTTGAACTGTGTCAGTACCATTTCATCCACTTCGTAATTTGCCTGTGAAATACTTGGTCCAATGGATGCCAGTATATGCTCCGGTCTGCATCCATATTCTTCTATCATAACTGCAGCTGTTTTGGCAGCCATGCGATTGACCGTACCGCGCCATCCGCAATGGCAAACTGCAATGACCTGTGCAGATGCATCATAAAACAGCACCGGCACACAATCGGCATACAAGGTCATCAATGCAACACCGCGCTCTGCTGTCACCAATCCATCCGTATCGGGAATGGCTGTATCGGCAGATAAAAAACCTTTTCCACCATCTTCTGCATGAACACCTGCTATTTTGGTACCATGCACCTGAAAGCCCGCCACCACTTGATGCGGCTGGATACCCAATGCATGTGCAAAAGCAATGCGATTCTGCTGCACATCTGTAATGCTGTCGCCTGATGTAAGCCCCATATTTAACCCCTGATAAGGTGCTTTGCTAAATCCCCCGACACGGCTGCTAAAACCATGCACAATGCATGGTTCCCGATACAGATTGTATGCATGATATATGGTAAGCTGATTGTACTGTTTCGATAAAAACACTGCAGCACCTCCAATAAAAAACTGATTGTTTGTATTTTTATATTGTATCGAGAAAAAACACAGTATGCAACCTAAAATTGATTCTTTCGTTTATTCTAATTTTTGAAATTCCCTCTGCAGTCTGCCAATAATTTTCTTTTCCAGCCTTGAAATATACGATTGTGATATCCCTAAAAGATCTGCTACTTCTTTTTGGGTACGTTCTTTTCTTCCGCTCAAGCCAAAACGCATTTCTACAATAACACGCTCTCGCTGCGACAGCCTGCCCATTGCGATGCGCAAAAGCGAATAATCAACATCTTTCTCCAGCTGCTGATAAATATTGTCGTCCTCTGTACCCATTACATCAGACAGCAGCAATTCATTTCCATCACAATCAATCTTTAAGGGCTCATCCAGACTTATTTCATACCGCATACGGCTGCTGCGCCGAAGCTGCATCAGTATCTCATTTTCAATACATCTGGATGCGTAGGTAGCCAGCTTGATTTTTTTGCTGCCGTCAAAAGTATTGACAGCTTTAATCAGCCCAATGGTGCCAATGGAAATCAAATCTTCTATCGGAATTCCTGTGTTTTCAAATTTTCTGGCTATATACACTACAAGTCGCAAATTACGTTCAATCAGGACTGCCCTTGCTTGTTCTGCCTCTTCAGCATCTCCGGAAAGAAGGTCTAGATAATGCTGTTCCTCGGCTGCATCCAGTGGAAATGGCAAAGTATCTCCATTGCAGACATAATAGATACCATCTTCCATCTGAAGCTTTTGAAATATCCATACTTTCACAATATTCATTCGTTCCGTCAGTTTCATATGCATTCCCCTTTTTATCTAATCTTCCTCGCTTTATACGAACAGAGGCGATATAATCCCCTGATAAGTGCCTTCTGCTCCAAACTGCTGTGCGTTTAGCGCCATGACTACATTGCTTAACGGCTTCTGTTGTGATGAAATATTTCCGGTATGAATCAATATCGAATCCACTCGTACACCAAGCATCAATCCGCGATAACCCACAGTCTGATATGGGAGCAGTCGTATTCGGTCCGACAAAGTCGGTACATATAGCACTGCGTCGGCACTTCCTGTAGAAAGATATCTCAATTCTTCTTCAGAAAATAATGAGCGAACGTATCTCAGTTCAACCACAATCACGGGCATATCGTTAACAGGGTCTTTTAAGCAGTTGCCGCTATCCAGCATAAGCTGCAGCTTTACTGAACGGCCTCTCAAAAAAACTGTCACCGGTACAACTTCCAAACTTTGTTCCATCTTTCTCTGAAATGATTTACGTAAAAGATGTACCAGCATTAGTGCCAGAATCGTACCGCCAAACAGCCACAATATATTAAAATCTACTTGCACCAAAGCAACGCCGTTCCATGTCTGTACAATGCGTTCGCCCCAAAAATACATCAATGCAATGGTACTGCCTCCCATCACAAAGCTTACCAGATACAAATAAAGCACTGTTTTGATAAACGCCTGCCAACGCCCCCAGCCAAAAGCAATAAACGCCATCAGAAATGCACAAACGCCTTTTACTGCGCCATTTGCAAGCCACATGCAATCAGGCAGAAAAATCAGCACACTGTACAGCGCTCCTGTTATCGCCGCCGCTATCAGCCTCCATATTATGATCGGTCTCTGCACCAGTTTGGCCACAGCCCACAGTACAATCCCATCCATCAGCAGATTCATAACAAAAATTTCATCGATATAAATTGTCACAATCAGCACCTCACATTCGTTCTGCAGGTGATACTATCATTATAATTCCAGACTCGAATGAAATTTGTCGAATGGTGTAAGCAGTACAAAAAAAGAGACCGGATAAATTTCCGATCTCTTAATAACAATTTCGCTAAAACAGTGCTGTTATTTCTTTTTCTTCTTTTTTGCTTTGGTATCTTGTGCTGACTTTGGTTCTGCTGTTTTCGCAGCCTGCTGTGCACGATATTTCTCTTCCTGTGCTTTGCGTTTCTTGGTATTTTCTACAATGGCATCCGCCTTGCGTTTGTGATAATCACGATAGTACATATAGCCCGCCAATGCACAAGACAAAATGGTAGCAATACGATAAACTACAAAGAATGCTTCCCCGAAATGACTTGCCCAGCCTGCCTGCAGCCCTACTACCAAAAGCAGCGGCAACAGGAACCATAAATACCCTGTGGCTCTTGTCTGTGCAAACTTTAAGCCCAGATATGCAGCAAAAAACGCTAAAATAATATAATCGAACATGTTATGCCTCCGTTCAGCTCATGAATGTATTTGTATCATTATACAGCAAACAGAGGTAAAATTACAACCTTTATTCCGCATTTAGCTCCGGCTGAATAATTGTAATGCTTCTATCTGCTGCATCATAGAATACTTCCAAGCCCAAACCGCCGGCCACTGCACTCAGCGGAACCATGGTACGGCCATTAACAATCGCAGCCGGTGTATCTAATGCTACCACTTCACCGTTTACATACAGTTCCGGCGCATCAATCACAATTTCAACCAGAGAGTCGTTATATGCTACATAAGCAGTTCTAAGAACGCCATCCCACTCAACTTGCGCATTTAATGCATCTGCAATAAATGTAACCGGTACAATGGTGCGATTATTTACAATAGAAGGCGCTACATCCATTTCTAACGCTCTATCATTAATCCATAGAGTTGTACTGTCTATTGTCAATTTTACAGTCTCTAAATCAGCAAATTTCAATGTAAGAGAGGTTTCCAATCCATCGTAGGATGCTTTTACTGTACCGGTATAGGTATTTTCCAAAGAATGTACAGTAAGCTTTCCGGTTTCATCAATTGTACCGTCAAATCCTTCGACACTCCAGGTAAGTGTTTCCGGTGCAACCTGTTTTCCGGTACCGTCTTTTAAAATGGCATAAGCACTTAACTGGTGTGTACTGCCCTCAGTAAAATCACGCTGATTGATATCCAGTGTAATACTTTCTATATCCGCTCCACTTACAATTCGAATCGGCAATGCAGCCGTATAAGTATTGCTTACAGCATATAATACAGCATCGCCTGCCTCTAGAGCAGTAAACGCATTGCCGGAAAGTGTGCCATGTCCTGTGCTTTCTGTAAGCCGAATGGTATTTGCAGGGTCTACAGGATTATAATACTGGTCATATGCCCGCAGCTTATATTCTGCAGTTTCTCCAATAAATAATGTCTGGCTTCCGCCAATAGAAATGCCTTGTACTCTGCCTTGCGGAGCTGTAGAGTATACACCCAGCCCTTCTACTACACTGCGCTCCATCCCATTGTTTTCCGGATGAATCACCCGCACACGCTCTATTTCTCCCAGAGGTCTGCTCACCATCGTTGTAGATCCTCCACCATCCAGATTCACTGCTTTCCACACGCCCAGTTTGGTCAAAAGAAGAGACAGATTGCCTAATGTAATCCCTTTACTTTCCGCTGTACGCCCTTCTACTGCAATCAGATACAGT
>JAGARS010000212.1 GCA_017622155.1 Peptococcaceae bacterium | reverse complement strand
TACCTGTCTTATAAATAAATGCTTAAGGAAATCCTTCAAGTTGAACTGAAAAGACAGTGCATATCTTTTTGCTTAAACAAATCATTTTTTCCCAAAACCTTGACAAAATATAGTCTCAATAATATAATTACTGACATGAGCAAAGACGTTCATTTCAGCACGGTATATTTCTGTACTGAAATAAACGTCTTTAATTTTTCTTCAAAAATCATAACAAAATTGTATTTAAGCACAATAAAAATGAATTCAAAGCAGTTAATCTTTTATTTCCTTTCCCATCTTGGTAATACTATACTTTCGTTATTCCCATTATTTTACCATAAAAGAAAGAGGTAACGCTATGAAATATTCAAAAGAAGAAGTATTGCAATATGTTCGAGAAGAAGATGTTAAATTTATTCATTTAGCTTTCTGTGATGTTTTTGGAAAACAAAAAAATATTTCCATTATGCCGGAAGAATTGCCACGTGCTTTTGAATATGGAATTGCTTTCGATGCATCTGCAATTGCTGGATTTGGAGACGAAACAAAGTGCGATCTTTTATTGCATCCGGACCCAGACACATTAATGTTACTTCCATGGAGACCTGAACATGGCAAAGTTGTTCGCATGTTCGCTTTTATTACTTACCCCGATGGAAGTCTTTTTGAATGTGACACGAGAAGTTTGTTAAAAAAGGCTATGGCTGATGCACAGCAGGCTGGATATACATTCTATTTCGGAGCAGAGCAAGAATTTTATCTATTCGGAATGGATGAAAAAAATAAGCCGACTAAAACCCCCCATGACGAAGCCGGCTATATGGATATCTCGCCGGAAGACCGAGGTGAAAATATTCGTCGTGAAATTTGTCTTACTCTCGAACAAATGGGAATTCGTCCAGAAAGTTCGCATCATGAAGAAGGACCGGGTCAAAATGAAATTGATTTTCGCTATTCCGATGCACTTACTGCTGCCGATAATGCAATGACATTTCAAATGATTGTCAAGACTGTTGCCAGAAGTAACGGACTGTTTGCTGATTTTTCAGCCAAACCTCTTGAAAACAAGCCAGGCAACGGATTTCATATAAACATGTCTGTGAAACCATTTGAACCTACGGAAAATCTATATTATATGATTGCAGGTATTCTCGACAAAATTGAAGACATGACAGTATTTCTCAATCCAACAGAAAATTCGTATAAAAGATTTGGGCAGAATAAAGCGCCAAAATATATTGCATGGTCTAACGAAAACAGATCTCAACTTGTTCGTATACCAGCATCTGTCGGTGAATATCGACGTGCGGAACTGCGTTCTCCTGATCCTACTGCAAATCCGTATCTTGCATTTACACTACTGATTTACGCAGGACTTTACGGCTTACAAAACAAATTAAATCTACCTGAAGCATCGAATATCAATTTATATAAAGCAGAGACTGAAATTCTCGCAAATTTTAAAACACTTCCGGAAAATTTAAGTTCTGCTTGCAAAATTGCTTCGAAAAGTAATTTTATAAAAAATTATGTGCCTGCTGCAATTTTAGATATATATTGTGCAAAATAAAACGAATATTATTACTACGAGGAGGGTATAAAATGAGTCTTAAAGAACGTGTTTACAGCGTTTTAATCGTATCAGCCGCAGAAAACTTCAATAGTTCTCTTGGTACCCTGCTCCCTGAATCAAAATATACTCCAATTTGTATTGTGAATAGTATTAGTGCAGCTAAACGGGCTATTTCAGAACGCGCCTTTGATTTTGTAATCATCAATTCGCCGCTTCCCGATGATATGGGTATCAGATTTGCTATTGACACATGTAATTTTAGAGGAGCTGTGGTCTTACTTCTTGTCAGAGCTGAATTACACGCCGAAATCTATGACAAAGTAACCGAACATGGTGTATTTACACTATCAAAACCAATTGTAAAAACAACATTTTTAACTGCTCTTGATTGGATGGCAAGTGCGAGAGAACAATTACGCAAAATAGAAAAAAAGACGCTCTCTATTGAAGATAAAATGGAAGAAATTCGAATTGTCAATCGCGCAAAATGGCTTTTAGTCAGTGAAATAAAAATGACTGAACCGGATGCGCATCGTTATATTGAAAAGCAAGCAATGGATCGTTGCATTACTAAACGCACTGTTGCTGAGGAAATCATAAAAACATATTCTTAAAAGTTTACCGTGCATTACCTTCTTTTTTAAGAGGAGCATCGTTTAAATATATGATTTTGTCAACCGCTTTTTTATATTTTTTTAAAAGCTAGAACTCAAGATATTTGGTGAATTCTAGCTTTTTCATATTTTTTAATACTTCTTCCCGTTCTGCCTGTTTTATATATCTGCTTTTTTACTCAAACTTTACTGTCTCAATTGCTTTTTCGGCAAATTCTGTGGTCACAATATCGCTATATGCTGCCCGTTCTTCCAGCTGACCGGCTAATGTCATCACATCCATAAGCTTTTCCAGTGCTTCCGGCTCTAATACCGGGGTGGTATCCCATGCTTCGATATCTTTGTACCGCTGCACGACAGTAACCATATCTTCCAAAGAAATGTCCTCAAAATACGGCTGTACCAATGGCGCGATTTCTTCTGCACTGTGCGTTGCCACATACTGCTGACCTTTGTATACAGCGTTGGTAAATCGCTGAATCACGTCCGGATTGGCGTCTATATAAGACTGCGCTGCCGAATATGCTGTAAATGGAATATTGCCGCAGTGCGCACCAATGGCTGTAAGAATATATCCTTTGCCTTCTTTTTCAAACTGGGTAGCTGTCGGCTCAAATAATGTAACGAAGTCCCCTTCGCCACTTAAGAAGCTTCCGCCCATAGCCGCAAATTGAATGTCTGTACGTACATTGACAGGTTTGCTCTCATCGTCTACACCAATATCCAGGCCATTGGTCTTGAGCACATATTCCAATGTCATTTCCGGTGCACCACCGGCTCTGCCGCCAATAATTTCTGCGCGTTCCAGTTCGCCCAGCATTTCCAGAGAGAAATTTTCAATGGGTTCTCTGCCTACCAGAAAACTGCCATCACGCTGAGTCAGCTGAGCAAAGATGACCACCCGGTCTTCCAAATTCTGCAGTGATGTATATACATTGGCTTCCGGCCCCGCCAGCCCAATCTGAATTTCATCGGAAATCATAGCTGTCATTACCTTATCCGCACCCTGCAAATTGATCAAATCTACTTCCAAACCTTCTTCTTCAAAATACCCCAGACTCATAGCCGCATAGCTTGGCGCATAAAAAATGCTGTGCGCCACTTCCCCTACGGTAATTTTCTGCAGTTCCTGCACCTGCTGCTCATCATTGATATTCTCCTGTACCTGATTGCCACACGCTGTACCCGTCAGCAATACTGCACTGCACAGCATACCGGCCATCACCTTTCTTGCATGAGAACGAAACAAATTCACACAAATCCCTCCTAAAATTTTTTCATATACTGTTCTAACAGGTTGATTGCACCATTCATCACACCGGCACAGATTGCCAATAGCACAACCCCCATCATCACCAAATCCAGCCGGAATACCTGACTGCCATACACAATCAAGTACCCGATGCCACAGCGGGAAACCAGAAATTCACCGACAATCACGCCAATCAGGCAAAGCCCCATATTGATTTTGGCAATACCCAGCAGTTTTTCCCGATTGGCCGGCAGAATCAGCTTAAACAGCACTTGCCGTTTTGTAGCGCCAAAACTTTTGAGCATACGAATTTTATCTGCATCCACACTTTTAAAATCACTATATGCCGATAAAATGGTTACCACAATAGAAATTGACACTGCCACCGCTATGATGCCGCTCATACCTGCACCAAACCATACAATCACAATAGGCGCCAGCGCAGTTTTCGGGAGCGCATTCATCACCACCAGAAACGGATCCAGCACTTTCGGCAGCATTGGATACCACCACAGCAAAATCGCAATGCCAATACCGCATACAGTGCCAATGCAAAATCCGGCAAAGGTCTCCCACATGGTAATCCCAATATGTTCCCAGATAGAGCCGCCGGAAAAATAATTCCAGAATATTTTGACTACTGCTGACGGGCTGCTGAATAAAAAGGTATCAATCCAGCCAAGCTGCGCAGCCAATTCCCAAAGAGCCAGCGCGCCTGTCAACAGTGCAATCTGCAAAAACCGAATTTTCCATTTTTGCCGCTTTTGATTCAAAAGCCACACCTGATGCTCTGCCTGTCTCGCCCGATAAGCAGCACGATCTTGTGTACGGTCATCAAGAATTGTCTCACTCTCCATCCTGCATCATCTCCTCCCACAATGTTGTGAAATACTGCTGAAATTCCGGCGCCTTTCTGGCATTAAACGGTGTGCGGTCACCTTCCGTAGTCAGCTGCAGCCGATAGGTGCTTTGCACTTTAGCCGGACGCGCGGTAAGCATATATATAGTATCGGCAAAGCTGATGGCTTCACTGATATCGTGGGTTACCAGAATGGCAGCTTTTCCTTCCTGGCGTATGATTTTGTAAATATCTTCACTCACCATGAGCCTTGTTTGCGAGTCCAGAGCAGAAAACGGTTCATCCAGCAGCAGAATATCGGGATTCACAGCCAGTGTGCGAATCAATGCTGCACGCTGCCGCATACCGCCGGACAATTCTGCCGGATATCGATTGCGAAATTCCCACAAACCATACGTCAAAAGCAGATTTTCCACCCGTGCGATTTGTTCGTCTAATTTGGCCGTATCCTGTTTTTTCTTCTGCACTTCCAAACCAATCATCACATTGTCATAAATGGTGCGCCAATCCAGCAAATGATCCCGCTGAAACATATAACCGATATTCCCGGTACAAACTACCTGCCCTCCGGTGGGTTCCACCAGCCCCGAAAGAATATTCAGCACTGTACTTTTGCCGCATCCCGATGGCCCCAGCATTGCAGCAATTTCACCCGGAGCCAGTGAAAAGGTAATATCCTTTAATACCGGCAATACACCATCCTCATTAAAAAAATGCATTGATACATGGGAAAGGGTCACCAACGAAGTTTCTTCCATAAACATCACATCCTTTACCGTAGCGTTTGTCTATTTCTGTTTTCTTTCATGCACATCTTGTTTGTTCTTTATCAATATATTGCCGAATAGATAAAAGCGTGCAAACAGATTTTCATATCATTAAAATATACAACCGTTGGCAACGCAATAAGTAAGAATATTAAAAAGCCGCTCTACAATAGCAACATATACTATCGCAAAGCAGCTTTCTCTCTCATGTT
>JAGARS010000022.1 GCA_017622155.1 Peptococcaceae bacterium | reverse complement strand
GCTTCTTTCATTGAGGTGCCGGATACCTTCTTCTCAAACATATTCATCAGAATCGGAGAGAAAATACCTACCACGCACAATGCAATCAGCACCCAGCATACAGGAGAACCAAACAGTACACCGATGTCGCCCTGAGAAGCACGCAATGCATTGCGCAGCCCTTTTTCACCGATTGGCCCTAAAATCAGAGCCAGTACAACTGCTGCGGTGTTCAGATCAAACTTACGCATAGCATAGCCTAATAAACCAAAAATAAACATTACGATTACATCGTTAAAGTTTCTGTGGATTGCATAAGAACCCACCACACACAGTACTGTTACGCAAGGAATCAGAATTGCATCAGACAAACGGGAAATCTGTGCGAATGCACGACAGCCCAGCATACCAATTGCCAGCATTGCAAACTGTACCAGCACAAACCCTGCAAAGAAGGTGTATGTCATATCTGCGTATGTGGTAAACAATTCCGGCCCCGGCTGTAAGCCCTGGATAATCAGGCCGCCCATCAGTACCGCTGTTACAGATTCACCGGGAATCCCCAATGTCAATGTTGGAATCAGAGAACCGCCGGTAACAGCATTGTTGGCAGCTTCAGACCCTGCAACCCCTTCAATGGACCCTTTTCCGAACTCTTCTTTGTGTTTAGAGAAAGATTTGGCATTGTTGTACCCCATAAAGCAAGCAATAGAAGCACCTGCCCCAGGCAGAATCCCTACCACATTCCCAATCAGCCAGGAACGAATAATAGTTGGGCGGATTCTTTTTCTCTCTTCTTTGGTTAATGCAATTTTATCGGTAAACTTTGCTGCTTTGGCACGTTCTACAATTTTCTTTTCCGCCAGTATAAATACCTGAGACATAGAGAATAAACCAATCAGTGCACAAGTTACATTGATACCTTCTGCCAAAAAAGCATGACCAAACATAAAGCGCTGTGTACCGGTAATCGGGTCAAGCCCGATGGTGGAAATCAAAAGCCCCAAAGCACCGGACATCAGCCCTTTGACTAAAGATTTGCTGGCTACCCCTGCGATAACGGTTAAGCCAAACAGACTCAGCCAGAAATATTCAGCCGACATAAACTTTAATGCCAGCTGTGCCAACAGCGGAGCAAAGAAATACAAAGAAATACAGCTTAACAAACCGCCCCAGAAAGAGCTCCAGCAAGCAGTTGCCAGTGCTTTCCCCGCCTGGCCTTTCAATGTCATCTGATACCCTTCAATAGCTGTAGCTGCGGAAGCGGGAGTCCCCGGTGTATGAATCAGAATAGCAGAAATAGACCCACCGAAGATTGCACCGCAGTAAATTGCCCCCAGTACAATCAGCCCTGTTTCAGGCTCCATGGTAAATGTCAGCGGCAGCATCAGTGCTACCCCCATAGCAGCGGACAGCCCCGGCAGGCAGCCGATAATAATACCCAGTGTTACACCGGCAATCATCATAATTAAGTTCATCGGGAGCAAGGCATTCACAAAACCAGCCGCCATCAACTGTAATGTTTCAATCATCTTGTCCCCTCCTTAAAACAGCAATCCTGCAGGCAGTTTTACACCCAGGAACTGTACAAATGCAAAATAAACCAGCAGATTAATTGCCACAACCGCAATCGCTGTATGCACTTTTGGCACACCCAAATACAACAGCGCAGCAATCATAAATACAATGGTCGCCACGAAGAAGCCTAAAAACTTCATCATCAGCAGATATACAATCACCAATGCCAGACATACAAAGAACTGTACGATCTGGAATCCGTCAAATACTTTGTCAACACCGCTTTCCACACCGTGTTTTTTGGCATTCAAAATCATCTGCGCCAAATATAACGTGGTCAGCCCAAACAGCAATACAATGGTAAATCTCGGATATGTCTGGCTGTTTGGATGCAAATCCAGCATATGTACATAGAAGAACGCACACACAGCATACATAAACACCACTACGCCGATATCCGTTTTTTTCATTTTCAAGCGTATCCCCCGCTTTCACATACTATCACAAAAAAGAAGGGCAGTGGCCCTGCCCTTCTTTATATATTTCAAGCTTTCACAAGAAATATTTCAATCATTCTGATTATTCGTACCAGAAACCGTCGCTTAAACCTTCAGTAAATGCCTGCTGCGCAGCCATCAAAGCAGCTGTATCTTCAGCATTCTGATAATCTGTTGCAAAGCTTGCAGCATCTTCTAAATATTCAGCATCTTCCATAGCCTGTTTAAATGCATCTTCATAGAATGCAACTACTTCCGGAGATACACCGGCAGGTGCAGCAACCAGACGAGAAGAACCTAACCACTGGTCATAGTAGCCCAGTTCACCCAGAGTTGGCACATCCGGATATTCTGCTAAACGTTCAGCAGAGAAGCTAGCCAGTACACGTACTTCAGACTGCATACCGGAAATATCAGCTACTTTTACTACGCAGAAATCAGATTCGCCGCCGCGTAAGCTTAACAGTTCGTCTGCTGTGTTACCCTGTGGCAGGTCGATGTATGTGAAACCTGCGGAGTTGGCAAATGCCTGTGCACCGATGTGGTTGGAAGCCTGTGCACCATTGGTGGAAGCAATCAGTTTGCCATCGTTTGCTTTACCGTAAGCAACTAAATCTTCCAGTGTTTCGAATCTGCTGTCATCCGCACGAACAACAACGATAGAAGTTTCTGTTACGTGGTTGCAGATTGCAGTAAAGTCATCAATTGTGTAGGTACCTAAACCTTTTACGATGGAGCTGTTGAAGTTAGGCAGGTTGATAAAACCGATAGTCATACCATCTGCTTCAGCTTCTGCTAATTTGGACCAGCCGATAGAGCCGGAACCGCCGTCTACGTTTTCAATAACGATTGTCTGACCGATGTATTTTTCAGCATGCTGTGCTAAAATACGAGCAGTCAGGTCTGTACCGTTCCCAGCTTTGTAGGATACGATCATAGTAACAGGACCGTCCGGTTTCCAAGCTTCGCCGCTCTGACCGCCCTGGTTTGCATCTTTGTTGCCGCCGCAAGCGCACAGCATGAACATCATAGACGCAATCAGTAATAATGCAATTTTCTTTTTCATGTTGGTTTCCCTCCCATTTTTTCACCATTTATCTGGTGATTTTACTTACATTGATTATAAAATGAAGTCAATTTTCTGTCAATATCTCCCGCAATACTTCCTATGTTATTTTCTTTTTACTGCAAAGAAAAAAGGCACCGACAAATGTCAGTGCCTAACGAAGCTTATTTATTATTAGCCTAACACAGCCATGATGAATGTCAGAGCCATGAAAGCTACTGCAAACACTTTAGACCATGTTGCAAATTTATCATCCATACCTTTTTTACCAAAAAAGGTTTCTGCACCACCAGTAATGGAACCGGATAAACCAGCACTTTTACCGGACTGCAATAAAACGGTAGCAATTAACCCAACGCAAGCAATAACCTGCAGAACTGTTAACAGAATTGTCACTGTAAAATCCCCTTTCACCAATTTCTACTCAATATGCCTATTCTAGCAGAAGAGCAGACAAAAAGCAATGAAAAAATTCAGTTTTCTCTGGCAGTTTATTTTTTCAGATTATAAAAGCTTTTAATACCGTTGTATACAGCTACTTCATCCAGTTCTTCTTCAATGCGCAGCAGCTGATTGTATTTTGCTACACGGTCACTTCTGGAAGGTGCACCTGTTTTGATCTGACCTGCATTGGTAGCTACAGCGATATCAGCGATGGTAGCATCTTCTGTTTCACCGGAACGGTGGGAAATAACTGCTGTGTAACCAGCCTGTTTCGCCATTTCAACAGCTTCCAATGTTTCGGTCAGAGTACCGATCTGGTTTACTTTTACCAGAATAGAATTGCCAGTTTCCTGTGCAATCCCTTTGCTCAGACGACGGGTGTTGGTTACAAACAGGTCGTCCCCAACCAGCTGTACTTTTTTGCCCAGTCTTTCGGTCATCATTTTCCAGCCTTCCCAGTCTTCTTCTGCCAGACCATCTTCGATAGAAATAACAGGGTATTTGCTGCACAGTTCTTCATAGAAATCTACCATTTCAGCAGCAGTTTTCTGCACGCCTTCACCTGCTAAATCATAAATACCGTCATGATACAGTTCGGTAGAAGCTACGTCTAATGCCAGGAATACATCTTTACCCGGTTCATAGCCTGCTGCTTTGATTGCTTCAACGATAATTGCCAGTGCTTCTTCGTTGGAGCTCAAGTTTGGAGCGAAGCCGCCTTCATCACCTACTGCAGTGTTGTAGCCTTTGCTGTTCAGTACTTTTTTCAGGCTGTGGAATACTTCGGTGCCCATACGCAGTGCTTCACTGAAAGTAGGCGCACCCAGAGGCATTACCATAAATTCCTGAATATCTACGTTGTTGTCTGCATGTTTCCCGCCGTTTAAGATGTTCATCATTGGGGATGGCAGCACTTTCGCATTTGCACCGCCAATGTAGCGATACAGCGGCAGACCTGCAGAATCAGCAGCTGCTTTTGCTACAGCCAGAGAAACACCCAGGATAGCGTTTGCACCCAGTTTGCCTTTGTTGTCTGTGCCGTCCAGTTCAATCAGGAAACGGTCAATGCCGCTCTGATCAGCTGCATCCAGACCAATCAATGCAGGGGCAATCAAAGTATTTACATTATCTACTGCATTCAGTGTACCTTTGCCCAGATAACGACCTTTGTCGCCATCACGCAGTTCAACAGCTTCAAATGCACCGGTGGAAGCGCCGGATGGTACAGCTGCACGGCCAAATGCGCCGTCTTCCAGATAAACGTCTACTTCAACAGTTGGATTGCCGCGAGAGTCTAAAATTTCTCTTGCGTATACATCAGTAATCATGCTCATGAGAGGATTCCTCCTAAAAGATTTTTTATTTTTGTAGGGGACGGGTTACCCGTCCCGTAAAGAGTAACTAAATTAAGCTGCTGCCTGTCATATCAGCCGGTTTCTCAATCCCCAGCAGTTTCAGCACCGTCGGTGCCACATCCTGCAGAGAGCCGTTTTTCGCTGTCTGATACCGGTCAGACACCACAACAAACGGTACCGGATTAGCGGTATGCGCTGTATGAGGAGTCCCTTTTACCGGGTCTACCATCTGCTCTGCGTTGCCATGGTCAGCCGTAATCAAAAGTACACCGCCGGCTTTTTGAACAGCCTCTGCCACTTCACCTACACAGGCATCAACAGTTTCCACTGCTTTCTGTGCAGCCTCCGGAATACCGGTGTGCCCTACCATGTCGGTATTGGCAAAATTCACTAAAATAAATGGATATTCACCCTTTTGAATGGTTTGTACCAGATTATCTTTCACGGCAATAGCACTCATCTCCGGCTGCAAATCATAGGTGGCTACCTTCGGAGACGGCACCAGCAAACGATCTTCTAAAGGGTTGGGATCTTCTACACCGCCATTAAAGAAGAATGTCACGTGGGCATATTTTTCAGTTTCAGCCACACGGAACTGCTTAATCTGATGATTCGCCAGCACCTGCCCTAGTGTATTCTGCAAATCCTGCGGCGGGAATGCTACTGTCACATCCAGGCCTTCTTCATACTGGGTCATAGCCACATAATTGACACCTAAATATTCACGGCTAAAGCCATCAAAATCTTTGTTCACAAAGGCTTTGGTAATTTCACGGGCTCTGTCGCCACGGAAATTAAAGAAAATCACACCGTCGCCTGCGCCAATTTTGGCAGTCGGTCGGCCATCAGCCTGTATCACAGTCGGCAGTACAAATTCGTCTGTTTCCCCTTTGTCATAAGACTGCTGCACCGCTTCTACAGCACTCGGTGCAAATTCACCAATGCCTTGTGTCATGGCCTGATATGCTTTTTCTACCCGCTCCCAGCGGTTGTCACGGTCCATTGCATAGTAACGCCCGGATACCGTGGCAATTTTGCCGATACCCAGTTCGGCAAGCT